>JAISDH010000498.1 GCA_031264975.1 Bacteroidales bacterium | reverse complement strand
TTATTTTCAAAATTCCAAATCGAACAAAGAAGTTTGTACGCCGGGACTTTTTTCTTCTTCATCCCATATAGAACTGTCGTTTGAAGAAAGAGCTTGCTCATTGTCTATATTTTCCGAATTGTCTATTGACGTTGTATTTTCCGGTTCGGTATAGGGGAGAGGGTCAAGTTCTTTTAGTGAAACGATGTTGTCAAAAGTCAGGGGTTTTCCTTTGGCTTTTGTTTTCATGATTTCTACAAAGTCGGAGACAATAAGCGTTTCCGTTATTTTCTCTTTTTTGTTTTTCTCCGTATATACAATTTCTATTTGAGGCAGATAATTAACGCTAAGTAATTTCAGGTCTTGTTTTTGTCCTTTGTCTATCAAATCGACTTTCTTGGCGCTTAATTCGGGAAACGTTCTCTTGATGAAATATTTCTTCTTGAGATTATCCTTATAAATGAGTGTAACAGGTTTGTTTGCATTGAATTTTTCTATCCATAACAGGTTATCATCGAAATGGGTTGCAATATCAAAGCCGGTAATTTTGTAATAACCCTCTCCGTAATAGGCGATAATTTTATCGTCTCTGGAAAATTCTCCCAGCAAAAAGCCTCTTTCTTCGGTATTCAGTCGCTTTACCGTTTTGTCAAACCAAACAGATAGAGCGCCCAAGGTGGACGTTCCTTTTTGAAGCAGGACAATATTCTTTATCGGATTTTTACTGAATGTATTTCCTATTGAGTTCCTTCCCTTGATAGATAAAGAACTGAAATCAAACTCAAATGCGGTCTTCTTTAGTTTGGGTTTGGGTTTAAGGATGGTTTTTATAACCTCAGCTTCGCCATTTTTATTTGCGGTAAAGTACAAGACCTTGGAACCTTCTTTCCCTTGCGTTAAATCATATTCCCTGTCTCTGGTTATACCTCCAACGGCAAATCGTTTCGCAAAAGCAACTCCGTTTTTTCCGTTGGAATATATCATATTGTAAATTGTTCTGTCGTCGTTTCGATAGAAAACGTCTGCATGAATGATGTTTTTGCCTACAAATTGTTTTTCGGAAACTTTGGTAATAATAAATGTTCCATTATCTCTAAATACAATAATTTCATCAATATCGGAACAGTCGCATAGATATTCATTTTTTTTCAGTCCCGTGCCGATAAAGCCGCCTTCTTTGTCCACAAACAATTTCTGATTGGCAACGGCAACGTTGGTAACGGCAATGGTATCAAAGTTGCGGATTTCGGTTTTACGTTCTTTTCCTGCTCCGTATTTCTTTTTGATTTGTCTAAAATAATTTATCGTATAATCGATGAGGTTGTTCAAATGATTATTGACTTCGTCGATATTGGCTTCAATGTTTAGAATCTGTTCTTCCGCTTTTTTTATGTCAAATTTGGAAATCTTACGAACAGGTTTTTCGGTAAGTTTCAACACGTCATCCCGTAGAATCTCCCGTTTAAACTGTTGCCGATAAGGGTCGAAAGCTCTTTCTATGGAATCTACCTGCGCGTCGAAACTGTCCTGGTCTTTTTCCAACTCCTTGTAAATCCTTTTCTCAAAAAATATTTTCTCCAACGATATCCAATGCCAATCGTCATGAAGTTCCTTTAAAAGAATTTCGAGTTCTTTTTTCAATAACGCCATTGTATTGTGCGTGTTTTCCCGTAGAATATATTTTATGTTTACAAATACGGGCTTATTATTTTGAATGACGCATGCGTTTGGAGAAATAGATTTTTGGCAATCCGTAAAGGCATACAGCGCGTCTATTGTTTGGTCGGGGGAAGTGTTGGGGGCTAAGTTCAATACAATTTCAGCATTTTCCGCCGTCTTATCGAATATCTTTCGGAGATTTATCCTGCCTCTGTCAACCGCTTTTGTAATACTTTCAATTAACGATTGCGTTGTTGTTTCCGGTGGGATTTCCGTGATAGAAAGCGTTTTCTTATCTATTTGAACAATTTTAGCCCGAACCCGTACTCTACCGCCCCGTTGTCCGTCATTGTAATTGCTCGCGTCCATATAACCGGCTGTTGGAAAGTCGGGATAGATAATAAAATCCTTGTTCTCCAAAATGGCAATAGAAGCTTCGATGAGTTCGATAAAATTGTGGGGAAGCACTTTAGAAGCAAGTCCTACGCCAATTCCTTCTACGCCCTGCGCCAAAAGAAGCGGAAATTTTACAGGCAAACATATCGGTTCCTTATTCCTGCCGTCGTAAGAATATTTCCATGCTGTCGTTTTCGGATTAAAAACAACGTCAAGCGCAAATTTCGATAAACGGGCTTCAATATATCGAGCCGCTGCGGCGCTGTCTCCCGTAAGCGTATTGCCCCAGTTTCCTTGACAGTCAATTAAAAGGTCTTTCTGCCCCATATTCACCAGGGCGTCTCCGATGGAAGCGTCTCCGTGCGGATGATATTTCATGGTATTTCCAATGATATTGGCTACCTTATTATATCTTCCGTCTTCCAGTTCGTTCATGGAATGAAGAATACGTCTTTGAACGGGCTTTAATCCGTCGTAAATGTCAGGTACGGCACGGTCAAGGTTTACATAGGATGCATAATCCAGAAACCAATCTTCAAACATATTACTTACATGTAATATCTTTTGCAAGTCGTTACTGTTGTCTTGTGTGGTTTCTTCAGGGTCGTTTGCCAGAATATCGTCTTGCTTATTGTTATCTATATCGCTCATTAATAGGAAATTTCTTTTGTTTAGAATAACTTTATTATTTGTCTGCAAAGATATGTTTTTCAAATAAAATATTAGGAATATGTAGTATTGATTTTTCAACAGGATTTTTAACAAAAGAAGACGCCGTTATTTTCTCAAAGAAAATATTTCATCAGGGGGAAATGTAACCGTAAAAATTGTACATTTGCAGGATTATAATATTTGTATAGCTTTGAAGATATTTGTAGTACTATCAAGAGTTCCCTATCCCTTGGAAAAAGGAGACAAACTAAGGGCTTATAACCAATTAAAAGCCTTGTCAAAACGTCATGAAATTTATCTTTTTGCATTAAACGACGCTCCTTTGAACAGGGACGCCGTTAACGTTTTGACTTCTTTCTGTAAGGAAGTTCATATCTTTCACCTTTCAAAGATAACGATTTGGTGGAATTTATTGCGTTTTCTTTTTTCAAAGAAACCTTTGCAGTGCGGTTATTTTTACAGTAAACGGGCAAAACGAAAAGTAAACGCCTTATTGACGTCAATAAATCCCGACCATATTTATGCCCAACTTATCAGGACAGCCGAATATGTAAAGCGCCAAAAAATAAAGAAAACGCTCGATTATCAAGACGTCCTTTCCAAAGGTCTTTTTCGTATCATGGAACAGTCTCCTGTCTGGAAACGTTTTTTTTACAACATGGAATACAAACGCGTGAAACAATACGAAACAGACATATTTGACTGCTTTGATAACAAAACCATTATTACAAAAGTAGACAGAGATTTGATTGAACATCAAGGAGAGGGAAAGATTACAGTCATTCCGAACGGAGTAGATTTTGATTTTTTCCAACCGGTGGAATGTGAGAAACAATTTGATTTAATCTTCACGGGTAATATGTCTTATACCCCAAACGTACAGGCTGCCGAATATCTTGTCCGGACAATTTTACCTCCGCTATTGGAAAAATATCCCCATATCAAAATCGTTCTTTGCGGAACAACGCCTTCTTCTAAAGTATTGGCATTACAGGGGAAGCATGTTATTGTTACGGGTTGGGTTGAGGATATTCGTTCGTATTATGCTCAATCGCGTATTTTTATTGCTCCCATGCAGTTAGGCACAGGGTTGCAAAATAAACTTTTGGAAGCAATGGCAATGAAAATACCGTGTATCACTTCTCCATTGGCAAGTAAACCGTTGGATATCGTTTCTCAAACAGAAATACTCGTCTGCAACAGTGTCTTGGGCTATATTGACGCCATCGACATGCTGCTTACGCAACCGGAACGCTACAACGACATTGCCGCCAATGGACATGAGTTTGTCAAAAGAAAATATAGCTGGGAAACAACAAACAACGCTCTCGAAAACTTGATTGTAAATGGGGAATAATGGGCAGCAAGCAACAAGCAACAAGCAACAGGCAGGCAAGCCACGAGGAGGGATTGCCTGAACTGTGATTTATTTGATTTAAATGATTATCATGATTATTCCTTCCTGCTCATCCTGATTCAGACAATTTCGTGGCTTGCCTGCCATTCCTTGTTGCCTTCTTTGCTCTATACCTTGTCCCTTGTTCCTTGCCCCTTGTTTCCTTCTAATAGTCTCTTATTTTTTTTGTATTGTTTTTTTGTTGCTTTCATAGATGATAATGAAAATAATACCCCTCCCATCAGACAAACGCTTACTTGAATCACCGATATTTCTTTAAATAGACCGAACATATAGAATATTCCCAAAAGAGCAAATCCGGACATTAAGGCGTCCTTAATATAGAACAACCATTTATACCGTAATTTAAACTCCGCATACTTATTGTACAATTCAATATCTATAGACCATTTCATATTTTTTATATTTACTATTGTTTGCTAAAAATTATAATGCTGCAAAAGTACTCAAATATTCGACACGAACAAACATTTGATTTGACACGAACAAAAACATTCTAAAACTACTCGCACAGCGTAATCTTCAGCATATATCGTGTGAAAAGCAATGCTCCTGCCTTTCCTGCAAGCAAGGATGCCAATGTCATCAAGTTAAGCCATAAAAAGCTCTGAAAGAGCGATATCAATAGCACATGGGCAACGCCCTATGTCGAAAACGTCCCTCCTCCCGTTATTAAGCCCCAACGGGGCGTAATCTGTTTTATTTCATTTGATTATGCCCTTACAGGGCTTGGTAAATATTGTGTACATTCTGTCCGTAGGGCGTTGCCCTACGCTGTTGATTACGCTCTTTCAGAGCTTTTTACACCTTCCGACCATAGCTTGGTCTTGCATCTACATTATTGATTATTGGGATTTCAGTTCTTAACTTGATGACATTGTACTGCTACCGAAGACGCGAAGCATCGCGTCTCTACAATGCAATGAAGACAGTGTTGTGAATCCTGACTCAGACAATTTCAGGGCTTGCCTGCCGTTCCTTGTTGCCTGCTACCGAAGACGCGAAGCATCGCGTCTCTACAATGCAATGAAGATAGTGTTGCGAATCCTGATTCAGAAAATTTCGCGGCTTGTTGCTCTCTTCCCTTTCGTCCCTTCGTCCTTTCGCCCTTTCGCCCTTCTTGGCTTGCCTGCCTGTTGCTTGTTGCCCTCTTCCCTTCGCCCTTTCGTCCTTTCGCCCTTTCATCCCTTTCGCCCTTTCCAGCCCATTTGTATTAAAAAAAGTGCTACCTTTGCAGTCCGAAGATACAATTTCAGTAAATATAATTAAGATGACTGACTTTCAAAAAGACATTTTACAGGGAATCCCGAATGAATTACCTCCGCTACAACAGTATGACGCTACAATAAGTCATGCTCCTAAGCGGAAGGAGATATTAAATGAGTACGAGAAGAAAATGGCGCTTCGCAATGCTTTACGTTATTTTTCTCCCGAACATCATGCTGTTTTGGTAAAAGAATTTGCGCAGGAATTACATGATTTTGGACGCATATATATGTATCGTTTTCGTCCGACGTATGAGATGTATGCCCGACACATAGATGAATATCCCGCGAAGTGCAAACAGGCGGCGGCTATTATGCTGATGATTCAAAACAATTTGGATTACGCCGTTGCGCAACATCCTCACGAGTTGATAACGTATGGCGGTAATGGGGCAGTGTTTCAGAATTGGGCGCAGTACCGGTTAACCATGAAATATCTGGCTGAAATGACGGACGAACAGACGTTGGCGATGTACAGCGGACATCCGATGGGATTGTATCCTTCTCACAAGAACGCCCCCCGCGTAGTTGTTACCAATGGGATGATGATTCCGAATTACTCCAAGCCGGACGATTGGGAACGATACAATGCGCTGGGCGTAACCCAATACGGACAAATGACTGCCGGTTCCTATATGTATATCGGTCCGCAGGGAATTGTACACGGGACAACGATAACCGTATTAAACGCAGGACGTAAAATCGGCGCAAACGGATTAACGGGAAAGTTATTTATCTCTTCCGGTTTGGGCGGCATGAGCGGCGCGCAACCTAAGGCGGGGAATATTGCGGGATGTGTTTCCATTGTAGCGGAAATCAATCCGAGCGCCACCCAAAAGCGGCATGAACAGGGTTGGGTAGACGAGGTTTATTCCGATTTACCCCAGCTGATGACCCGCGTCGAAAACGCACGCCGGAACAAAGAGACTGTCTCTTTTGCTTATCAGGGGAATGTCGTTGATTTGTGGGAATATTTAGTAAAGGAGAATATTCAGGTAGATTTGGGTTCCGATCAGACCTCTTTGCATAATCCTTGGGCAGGCGGATATTATCCGGCGGGATTATCATTGGACGAATCCAAAACAATGATGGTAGAAAATCCAGACCTGTTTAAAGCAAAAGTACAGGAAAGTTTATGTCGTCAGATAGCCGCTATCAATCAGTTGACGAAAAGAGGGATGTATTTCTTTGATTATGGGAATGCGTTTTTATTGGAAGCAAGTCGGGCGGGAGCGGACGTGATGAATGCCAACCATACCGGTTTCAAATACCCTTCTTATGTGCAGGATATTATGGGACCGATGTGTTTTGATTTTGGTTTTGGACCTTTCCGTTGGGTATGCACGTCGGGAAAGCCCGAGGACTTGGATATCACCGACCAAATTGCCATATCCGTATTGGAAGAAATGCTCAAAGAATCTCCGGACGAAATCCGGCAGCAAATGCAAGATAATATTCAATGGATAAAAGGGGCAAAGGAAAATCGTTTGGTAGTTGGTTCGCAGGCTCGTATTTTGTACGCCGACGCGGAGGGACGCATAAGGATTGCCGCTGCGTTTAACAAAGCCATTCGCGAGGGCAAACTGTCTGCTCCCGTAGTTTTGGGTCGCGACCACCACGACGTCTCAGGAACAGATTCCCCTTTCAGGGAAACATCCAATATCTACGACGGTTCTGCGTATACGGCGGATATGGCGATTCAAAACGTCATCGGCGATTCGTTTCGAGGCGCTACATGGGTAAGCATCCACAATGGCGGCGGCGTTGGTTGGGGAGAGGTCATCAACGGCGGATTCGGACTGCTCTTAGACGGAACGCCGGAAACAGACCAACGTCTGGAAATGATGCTTTATTGGGATGTGAATAATGGTATTTCCCGTCGTTCCTGGGCAAGAAACGAAGGCGCTATCTTCGCCATAAAACGAGCCATGAACAGCAACCCTAACATAAAAGTCACTGTTCCAAACATCGTGGACGAACAACTGTTGGAGAAAGGGTACAAGGGACAAGGTACAAGGAACAAGGAATAAAGGGAAGACGGCAACATGCAGCAAGCAACAGGCAACATGCAACAAGCAACAGGCAGGCAAGCCGCGAAATTATCTGAATCAGGATTCACAACACTATCGTCATTGCATTGTAGAGACGCGATGCTTCGCGTCTTCGGAGACAAGGGGCAAGAGACGAAAGGAAGGCGGCAACATGCAACGGGCAGGCAAGCCGCGAGAAAGAAAGCGACAGGCGGAATGGACGAAAGGGCGAATTTTTATCCTGCTCATCCTGTGAATCCTGATTCGGACAATCATTAATCACTAATCATTAATCACTATTTACATGTCGGAATTAGAAGTAGAAAAGCATCCTCTTTGTCCGTTTTATCCTGACGGGGCGCGATGGTTATTTTTAGGGAGTTTTCCGCCAAAGCAGCAACGTTGGTCAATGGAGTTCTTTTATCCCAATTTTCAGAATGACATGTGGAGAATCTTTGGTTTGGTGTTTTTCAATGATAAGAATCATTTTGTAGACAACAGCAAGAAAACCTTTTACAAAGAAGCAATCATTACCTTTCTAACCCAACGCCATATTGCCATGTATGACACGGCAGAAGAAGTAATACGACATAAAGATAATGCTTCCGATAAAGAGTTGGAAATAGTAAC
>JAISDH010000405.1 GCA_031264975.1 Bacteroidales bacterium | reverse complement strand
TTTCCTTTCAACATAAAGGCTTTAACAGTTTGTTATTGAAAAATAGTCTTAGTAAAAGACGACTGTAATTCCCTTTTTCTCTAAAGGGTTTAACAGCTGAAAAATTGGGCAATGTAATTTTATAATTATTTTGTTTAACACTAAAAATTCTCTTCTAATTTCATATTATACACTATATTAATCAAAGTTTTCTTTATATTTTTTTATCTGAACTTCATCCGAAATTTGTTTTATAAAATCATTGCCGGCTCCAAAAAAATCTATCCCTCCGGTATCTTTTATTCTTGTAAAATGTAGAGCAACTTCCCCGTATAAAGCGGCTGTACGTATTTCATTTATATTATTCAAAATTTCATATATCCCATCTTTTCTTGCTTGATGAACATAGTACCCAAAAGGAATATAAGTTATTTCCAATGGAAAATTATTGTATTTCTTATATAGCTTTCTTTCAAATGTCAGCAGATTATCTATAAACTTTGCACGTGACGAGTTATATCTTTGCCATAAACTCCATACGGTTGGTGATGAAACATCGTTAATTTTTTTGAAAATAATTCTTCCATTTTCATCTTTCTGTGGTTTCAAACTGTTGAAATATATTTTTCCGTCAGCAGGTATTTTGTCATATTGCAACGCTGCTTCCAAAAGTCCCGTCAGCAGTTCCGGCGATAATTTATAGTAAGACTGTTTAAAATAAGGATAATAATAACAAACGGTAATCTCCCTTGAATTGATAGTGTAAGGTACCGAAAATTCAATAGTCTGGAAATCATTATTGGCAAGCGTTAACGATTGATACGAATAGGTAGACAATTTTCCGGCATAATGAGCTGCAATATGAGACAATACCATATCCTGCTGCTTGACCGAATATAATTTTCGGAAATGTCCGGCTTTATACAGTTTCATATTTACAGTATAAAAATCAGACACTAAACCAATAGGAACACGCTCTTCCTGTTTTTGAACGTCAAATATTTTCGTATAAAAATTATGCGGAAGAGGCACCGCGCGAGCCGCAAAATAAACGCCCTTTTCCATGTTCAAAACAGAAGGAAATACCTGTAACTTAACTTTCTGCGTCTGAACAGGCGACTGTTTGGGATATTTCCTTGCGCGTTCCGGCGTTCGTATTTTCAACCAGCGCAACGATTCGACCGGCTTCCAATCCGCTCGATTAAAAGGAAGCGCTAATAATTCTTCATAATGATTGAGTATTTCTAAACGGTAATCCATTGCATTATTGAAATACTGATTCAAATTATGACAGTCATGAAGTATGTTAGGTTGTTTTTTTTGTAAAAGTTCTGTCAATCCGGTATTGGATAAATAATTATCAAATTCGTCGGATAAACTTTGGTTTGGCTTTCCCAATCGGGATAAATAGTAAGTAAGATGTTTATATTGAGAAACGATACTGTTATCTTTTTCCTCTAAATCAAAGGCATGCGCCCAATTTTTTGTTTTACCATAATTCAAAATAGCAAACCACGCCCGAATCGTTTCTCTCACCTTTTTTGCATTGGAAGTTCCCCGTTTTATCCGTTCATAGTAGGTTTTCAGATAAATTACCCTTTGTTTTATTTTGCATTCCAATGTCGTGTCATCGACTTCTTTTTCAATCGACCAATTCAAGGTTTCGCCTACATTTATCTTTTCCGAAAATCCCTTTTCCTGTACCAAAGACATGGCTTTATCATAAGAATATTTGTTGGGTACCGCCAAATTGGGATTTTGTTTTTTGTACGTATGCGTATAATTCAGATATTGGTTTACGTATTTCCATGTTTCTTCAAATACATTGGCAATATATGCTGTTCGGTCTTCCGCTGAAAAATAATTACGCAACAAATCATACAAAACGTTCACACTCATCATTCCGACAATATAGTTATCGTCCTTTTTCAATCGAAAAAACAGATTGTTTGCCTCTATATAATATGGGAATATGGGTTCATTTTCCTCATTGCATATATCTTCTTGGGGTTTATTCCAAATAACCGTTTCTTGAAAATTGAGTTTTTCAAAATTCTTTTTTCTTTTATTATTCTGTCTTTGTTCTTCTGATGAAAAATGCGCCCATTTCCATTCAGTTCCATCAGGAAACTGTTCCGTCAATTGGTCTTCCCAATAATCCAAAGCGTAGTTAATAAAATTATTTTTTGCTCGCAATACATACACATTATTACGAAGAACAACCCATGCGTGTGTTTTCTTTGCACGTTCCCTTATAAGACACCTTTCTGTTCGTTGCTCTTTAGGAACGTCATCCTTATATCTTATTTTTACCCGTTCCAAAGGGCATTTTTTCAGATAATTCATCAATTCAAAAAAACGGATTTGGTCTTTAACCTTTTTATCTGAAGAAGAACCTAAAAATCCACGTATAGCCCAATGCAAATAGACCTCATTCTTATAGAGAAAATCCTTATTTCTTACTTGTAAGTATCCGAGAAATGGCTTTATTGAATCAGGATGTCTGTTTTTGAATCTTTGCCGACAATCGTGAACAATCTTGCCGCCTCTATCGTCCCGCTGAACGACTGCTTGTATCAATAACCCCAAAAAGGCGTTAATATCCTGAATGCGCAAAAAGAGAGTGATATAAAATACAATTCCGGTAAATGTGAGATAATACTCTTCTTCACTTTGTTCAAAAATATCTTTGTATTTTAAAAGGACTTGAATATCTCTGTCTTTTATTGAGCGAGTATTTTCGATAGCAATATCGTATAAATCCTGTATTTCTTCTACGATATTTCTGTCAAGGTTTAATTTTTTATATTTACTGTGAGAGTGTTTATTTCGAATATCTTTCAACAGACTTACCCATTTATATATCTTTTTCAGACAGTCCTTATCGGTATCGGCAGGGTGAATAATATGATTAACAAAAGGATATATCGCTTTAAACTTATCTACATAATATATAATTTCATCCTGACATTCAACATCGTCTATCTTTTCGCATAAGGCTTTTAGGGCTTTGTGCGGACGAAATGTATCTTTGTACGGTTTAATTAACGATTGCATTGTATTAACCGCTATATTTGTATACAAAGCAAGCGTCGGCTTATAAAAATGCGCAGTATCTTTTTTCTTTTTTGCCTTATTAAAAATTCCTCCTCTGTATTTCTCCATATTTATGTATTTCTCCCTATAAGGTATAATTATATTTCTAACATATACCTGTTTTTAAAGACATCCACAAAGATACCTTTTAATCATTACTATTTTAATACAAACATATAAGACATTCATAAATGAAATTAAGTTTACACCATAAAGATAAAATTTATTGTCAGGAAAAGACCGCGAAGATTCTCATCCTGACAACGATTAGTTTTCATTTTAAGTACCTGAGGCCGGGGTCGAACCGGCACGAGTATTACCTCATCGGTTTTTGAGACCGACGCGTCTACCAATTCCGCCACTCAGGCTTAAATTTTAGAATTGCAAAGGTATTATTTTTTTCGATATATAATTCATTTTTCATATATTTTTATTGCATATCTTAAATAATAAATATATAATCTATTGG
>JAISDH010000376.1 GCA_031264975.1 Bacteroidales bacterium | reverse complement strand
AATCAAGGCATAGCTCGTGTCTTTGTCGTTCATAATACCCACCGGCAAGGTTATTTCCCCATTTTCAAACAATGCCGCCAACGACTTCACGTAAGCGCCTGCCTTTTGCACGGCATCGGCAATAGTAAACGCTGCATTGATATCTTTTTCGTATTGGACCTGTAGTTGTTCCACTTCCTCCAAAAGCGGAGAGAGATTCCTACCGGCGCCATCCTGCGCATAGCCCAGGGCGCCAATAAGCAAACTACTTGTAATAATAAACAATTTCCGCATCATGGTTCTAAAATTAACACCTATATTCCATTACAATTCTCATTGTAATCTTGAATGGCTTTCAAGCACGCCTCCATCTTACCGCCTGTATATTCTTTTTGATCATATTTTTCTTTAACCAGCGGACAATCTTCCCAGTCTTTTTGGATATTGAGCCCTGCCACACCGCTTATCAATTTCAATTTTCCGTCTTTGCCTTTGCGATATACTACATGCTCCTCCGCACACTGTATATAATACGGTTCAACCGATTCGTTCACCAAAACTTTAGGAGGATTTTCGTAATGATAGAACACCTCCATTTTTCCATCTATCACTTTTCGCAAAAACATCCATTTGGCAAACATATTTAATCCGACCGACGACATATCGGCATATTTTACCGCTTCAAAATACATATCTTCATACCGGTAACCGCGGATATCCTTAGGCCCATATTTCTTATACATCTTGCCTTTTAATTTCTCTGTATTCTCAAACACATCTTTGGGGATAAATTTAATATCGTCCTGATATTCCCATGGCGCCGGATAATATTGTTTCGTCTCCATGCCGTACGCCTCACCTGTAGCTTTGATGTAGCCTTCGACCTCTTCTCCATTCTTGTTAATGATGGTGCCGCTCACCACTTTCTCTTTTCTCATCTTTTCTTCCATTTGGCCGTACAGTACGCTAAGGAGGCCAAATAATAACATTGTTGTAAATAAAACTTTTTTCATAACTTTAAAAATTAAAATAAATACCTACTCTTTATAGTTTTCGGCTTCCCTAATATTTTTATTATTTTCCACTGCATGTTCAGCTCATATTACCTCTTCGTTGCTTCTTTTAGTCTTTGTTACTTTTTTTTATGCAAAACTGATTGTTTTTACTATGTTCAAGATATTTTATATGTTTCATCTAATTATTAAGTTTATTCAAAATCATATTCGTTCATTGGGTCGTCTGAATCTTCGTGATAGTCTTGATAAAAATCTACAAATTCTTGCAAATATTGCTTGGGATAGGTTTTTATGTGCTTGATTTTCCCGTTTCCCTCTATTTGATAGTCGTTAATCTCTACTACTGTCTTTGGCCCCTTTTTATCTATAATGTAATAAGTACCACCTTTTATATTATAATTTTCCAAATTAGGCTTGTAATCAAATATTTGCAAAACATTATTTTCTAAGAAAACAACGTCTTTCCAGTCTGTATCAGGAGTGTATTTACTGCGTACAACTATGCTGTCTATAATTGAACCTTCATAAGTAAACGTTGTTAGCGTTACTGTATAAGTGTACACAATATCATTATGATGAGTTGGAGATTTCAGTAAAGCATAAACTAATGCAATATAATTTCCTTTTGATATTTTATTTAACGCACCGGGTAAGACTTCCACCCAATTGTCAGTCCGGATATCTTCATCATGATTATATTTATAATCATTCATTTTTAAATCATCTTCCGTGAAATGTAAATACTTAATAGCATCTACTTTATTTACATCTTTAATATCATTTCCTCCTCTTTCTCCATCTTTGTATTTAGATGGAACTTTTAGTTCAGGGAATAATTTAGTGACCCTGTTAAATTCACGCTGTTGCTGTGTTTGTGCCATACAAGAAATGTTAAACGCTAATGTAATTAATGTTAGAGTAATCATTTTCTTTTTCATGATAATATAATTTTTTAATACATTTGACCTGTGTTTTTTCTAACTTCCGTAACTGTGTAATAATTTCCTGAGTAATTGGTCATATATGCTGTCTTTCCTTCTATCAAGCTATTATTATCATTAATATATAATTTATTGTTAGCGCTTTTCCCTTTATTCGGATCGCTTGTGCCTACCTCATAGAACAAATAATAATATTGCTGTCTTATTTTATCATATCCCTTACCTGTTACGACAATATAGTGATTGGTTATTCCGGGAGTGTTTGAAGAGCATTTATCCTCCCATCCAATAATAAGTCCATATTTATCTTTCATTGGAGTTGGATGATGTACTCCTACCATAATCGGTAGTTTATGTTCTTTTAGCGATTTATCAATAATCCCTACAGCTTCTTTAAATTCGGCAACTTTACCCGTTAAGCCATCGCAATCGGAATTACTACTTTCAGCAATTATTAATTGACTACTCCTGTCAGTAGAAGCTCCCGAATATTCCAAAATTTTATGAGAAGCTTTATAACAACATTCTTCACTCCAACAACTTTCACTACCAAACAGAGTTGCATCAAACTGGTGAGTCCCTGTAATATCCTCAAGAATTGTTTCTTCATTAGTCTGTTTCTCTGTATATAAATATCTCATTAGAATTGGCAACTCTGCTCTTTTAACCACAATAACAATCCTTTCCAGTCCTGTTGATATAGGGCGTTTTTCGTCATAATGGTCGGTGAACACAAGTTTTGCATAAGTACCATCTATACATTCCGGGCAAGGTTTAATTAGTTGTTCTGACGTATTAATGAATACATATTCATCGGTAGCAGGAGATGCTGTGTTGCTTATTAACCGTATCTGCGACAATATTTCTTCTCCTATTTTTAAATCGGAAGTCACGCAGCCCTCCGGACAAGATATATATTTATCATATATTTTTGTGCTATCAGAATAATTAATTGTTCTTATATTATTCAAGAACTCTAGAATATTCTGCTCAGCCATTGGTCCAGTTACCATTTCCCCCTCTTCTTCGTCTTGCCAAGCTTTAAACCATAAGTTCTTCGGGTCGCTGATGAGCCGCCACTG
>JAISDH010000299.1 GCA_031264975.1 Bacteroidales bacterium | reverse complement strand
CTGTCTTTTTATTTCGTTTATTTGTCTCAACAGAAACATAAAAATTGTATCTTTGCAGCATTAAATTATTTATTATATATTATCGAGGGAAGTTATTTTTATGAATCATACTCAGCAGTTGTACGATTTTTTTTCATACGTATTTCGCAGGACGGGGAGAGCCTGCTGGATACTTTTTAAATTAATGATTCCTGTTTCAATCATTATTCGTATTATCCAACAGACGGGAATATTGGCATATATCAGTGATATTTTAACTCCGGTCATGCGTATTGTGGGACTTCCTGCGGAGACGGCTATTGTTTGGTTTACAGCGATTATTGTTAATATTTACGGAGGATTGCTTTCTTTGTTTTCCATTTATTCCTCTTTAAACGAACCGATGACCACCGCCCAAATCACTGTTTTATTGACCATGATTTTGATAGCGCATACCTTTCCTATTGAATTAGGGATTGCTCAAAAAACGGGGATTCGTATTCCTGCCATGTTTCTTCTTCGGTTTGGGTTAGCGATACTTGCCGGTATTTTACTTTCACGAATTTATATTATATTTAATCTTTTACAGGAACCTGTTCGTTTAACGCCCATTTTCACCACAACAGGGACGTCGTGGTTGGCGTGGGGACTTAATGAATTGAAAAACTATGGAACGATTATTCTCGTTATCTTTCTGTTGGTTGTTTTTATTCATTTGTTGGATGTAACCGGCATACTGAAAATTGTCAATAAAGCCATGGAACCGGTTTTGAAGTTCTTAGGTATTAGCAATTCCATGTTACCTCTTACTGTGGTCGGGTTAACGTTAGGCATTGCGTACGGGGGCGGATTGTTGGTGGAAGAGGGGAAACGGAAAGGACTTAAAGCAAAGGAAATCTTTTATTCCATGAGTTTAATGGGTTTATTTCACAGTATTTTTGAAGACACCCTGCTCATGCTTTCCATGGGGGGACATTGGTCGGGAGTTATTGTTTTCAGAACTGTGTTTGCCTTCATTCTTACTTATTTAATTGTACGTTGCACAAGGAATATGACTGAAAAACGATTCTTACAAATATTCATGACCAAATCATATACAAAACAATATTATCAAACAAATCTTATTAAACAAATATCCGTATGAAAGCTATGATTTTTGCCGCCGGTCTGGGAACGCGTCTCGGACGTCTAACAAGAGATACTCCCAAAGCATTGGTAGAAGTAGGGGGAAAAACGCTACTGGAACATGTTATCTTAAAACTGAAACAGGCAGGCGTTGATGACATTATTATCAATGTTCACCATTTTTCCGAACAGATTATTCACTTTGTAAACGAGCGCAGTTTCGACCTGAATATTTCGTTTTCGATAGAAAAAAACAAGTTGTTGGACACGGGAGGAGGCTTGAAGAAAGCGGCTTGGTTTTTCAATGATGATAAACCGTTTTTCATTCATAATGTAGATATTATCAGTGATATTAATTTACAGGAAATGTACGCTGTCCATTGTCAAAAAAATGGAATAGCCACCCTTGCCGTTCGCAACCGAATCACAGAACGCTACCTTTTATTTGACGATGAAAATCGTTTGTGTGGAAAAGAAAATCTCAAAGTAAAGAACTCTGTTCTTCTTCCCGGTATTTCTTCTCAAGCAACGCTACAACATTTGGGATTCAGTGGCATTCATCTTGTTTCGCCTCAAATCTTTGAATTTATGCCCCGTCGGAGAGATGTTTTTCCTATTCTGGGTCTGTATTTGACAATAGCCGATAAAATATTTGCCTACAAACACAATTATGGAAAGTGGCTGGATATGGGGAAAATCGAAAAGTTAACAGCCTATCAAAAAACAATACAATAGACAGAAAGCATAGGTAACAAGCAGTGAAGGGCGAAAGGGCGAAGGGACGAAGGGGCGAAAGGAAAGAGGCAACAAGCAACAGGCAACAAGCTGCAGGCAGGCAAGCCGTGAAGGGCGAAGGGACGAAAGGAATAGGCAGCAAGCAACAAGCAGGCAAGCCACGAGGAAAGAAGTGGACGAAAATATAAGCCTGAAAGGCTCTAAATCAACAGCACAGCGCAACGCGCTGTGTCTGCGGAAATAGCTAAAAAAAAAGCCCCAATCGGGGCGCAATCAATCAAAGAAACGAAATTGTCCGAATCAGGATTCTCAGGATGAGATGAACAGAATGTAAATAAAGGTTAACATTAGACTACAAAAGATAAACATAGATTACCTGTGAAAATCTATCTTGCATATAACATCAAATCCATCTACTATACTGTGTTCGGTCTATTTTTACGCATTTCCCGTTAGGGAAACCATATCCATAGAAAAACGCGTGCCGCTTGTTTTCTTTTTTCCCGTAGGGAAATCATATCCATGGAAAAGATATGAATGCCCTGACGGGCAATAAAAGCGGTTCTGTTGTTCTTCCGTTCTATTGATATGAATGCCCTAACGGGCAATGCTCAAAATCAGACCACGCGCAGTATAAATGATTATCATGATTGTTTATCCTGCTCATCCTATAATTCTGAGAATCCTGATTCAAACAAGTATTAATCATTAATCACTCTCTACTAACCATCTTGTCACGTTTCTTTCTTCTTTGGAAAATTCTACGCCGATTTTTACGATTTTACGGTGGTCGGGTTTGTAGGGGATGGCGTAACCTTTGGTATTGATTTGTTTTAGGGCGTCTTCGGCGGTGGCGTTTTCGTCCATTTTGAACTCGAAAATGTAAATATGGTTGGCAGTTTTTACAATGGCGTCGGCGCGTCCTTTGTT
>JAISDH010000267.1 GCA_031264975.1 Bacteroidales bacterium | reverse complement strand
TCTCCCGTGTATGACATATAAATATTTTCTTTAAGTTTGCCATCGCTTGCATATAATGCCTTTCCCTGTTCTCTTCTTGAAGTGAAGTAGAAAATAGAATCATTCTTCGTGAAGACGGGGAGATAATCATTGAGCAAACCATTGATGCTTGTCCCTACATTGTCAATAAAACAATTCTTTTCTGTTTTTACCAATATTTTACCATTCTCACATTCATTGATTCTTTGTTTAACCTTCAAATCCTCTTCATGTGTGATTCCGGATGACAATTCAAATGCGTTATAATATTGTAACGCTTCATCAAACCTGGCTTGCAACTGTAACCCATAACCTTTGAAGAATAATATTTTATAGGAACTGTTTGAATCTATCTCATACGCCTTTTCTCCATAAATGGAAGCCAACTTTGGCTCGGATATTTTATAGTAACAGTCTGCTATTTTCAAATTTAATGTAACATTCTTTTCATTAAATGTTTGTGCTTTATTGTAATAGTGTAAAGCCTGCCTGTATTGAACAGGTTCGTTTCCTTTTAGGGAATAACTTTTGTCTCCTGCACGAATACTCTTTATGGCTGCTTTAAGTTGTTTGGATTGATTTGGAAAATTCTCCTTTGTAAATTCAATACTTTGAGATACTCCGATTATTACAAAAACGATATTCAGTAAAACGATAAAAAAGACCCTTTTCATAGCTATTTCTTATTTACATTGATTATTTATATATTCTTCTGCTTTTATGACGCCCATTGATGCGGCTTTTGTCCAATCTTCACATGCCATTTCGGGATTCCTCAACATTTCTTGAACATTGCCTCTGTGCAAGTAAACTTCCCCATACTGAGGATTTATAATGATTGCCTTATTAAAATCATTAAGCGCTTCTTGATATTTCTTTAGTTTATAACAGGCAATACCTCTGTAATTAAAAGCTTCCGGAGATTTGCCATTAAGTTGAATACATTTATCAAAATCTTCAAGAGCTTCCTCAAAATCAGCGGCAGCCAACTTTGCAATACCTCTATTTATGTAGGCTTGGTAATTATTTTCTTCCAATTGAATGGCTGTTGTGTAGTTATCAATTGCTTTTAAAAAGTTTCCCAAGCCATATTCCGCACTTCCTCTATTATTGTAATAAAGTGAAATTCCATTAATCCGAATCGCTTCATTGTAATCTGTAATTGCTTCTTCGTATTTTTTTACTTTATAGTAAGCGCTTCCCCGTTCATTATACAGTTCCGAAGAATTGTCTTTTAGCGCTATGGCGCTCGTAAAACTTTCTATTGCAATATCATAATGTTGCAGATTAAAATTACTTAATCCTTTTAAATAATATGCTTTATAGTTAGAAGCATTTGCATCAATTGCCATTTGTGCATATTTCGAGGCAGAGTCATTATCTTTCAATTCATAGTATATTTTTGAAATCATATAATAGGCGCTGTCTTTATTTTGGCTTTTATTGGAAAAAGTATGCCATAATTTAATTGCTTCCTGATTTTGACCTTTATCTTGTTGAATGTTTGCCAATAGAATATAGGCATTTTTCAGGTCTTCATTCATTTTTAAGGCTGTTTTTAAATAAGTAATAGCCGTATCATACGATTTACGGTTATACAATGCCAAAGCATCATTATATAAATGTTCGGCTTGCTGTGTCTGTTGTGAAACAACAACTACTTTAGTGTCTTGAGAAAAAGCAATGAAGGTATTGCTTACAATCAACAAGAAAATTGGAATGATTTTTCTTTTCATATTTTGTAACATTACTAAATTTTTTTAATTTTATTCTAAATGTACTTCCTTTGTTTACAGCGGAATACTTTATTTCTATTTTACCATTATGATAGTCGTTTATAATTCTACGTGCAAGTGTTAAACCCAAGCCCCAACCTCGACTTTTGGTTGTAACCCCAGGCTCAAATATTGTCTTTTGGCGTTTAGGGTCAATCCCTTTGCCAGTGTCAGAGATATCAATATAAATAAATTGTTTATCCTCTTGAATTTCTACAGTAATCGTGCCAACACCGTCCATTGCATCAACTGCATTTTTACATAAATTTTCCAAAACCCATTCGAATAAATGTTTGTTTATGCATGCATTAATTTGGCATTCAGGTATTTTTATTTGAAATTTAATGCCGGAAGATATCCTATTTTGAAAATAAGCAATAAATTCACAAGTAATTAAATTTACATTTTCTACTTCCAACTTCGGGATAGAACCTATCTTGGAAAATCTTTGAGCAATATTTTCCAGTCGTGAAATGTCTTTGTTAATCTCTCGAACAATATCCGGATTTACATTTTCATTTTCCAATATTTCAACCCATGCCATTAATGAAGATAGCGGCGTTCCCAATTGATGAGCCGTTTCTTTTGACATTCCTACCCATATTTGGTCTTGTTCCAAACGACGAGCGAAACGGAATAAAAGATATGCAATAAAAATAAAAATAGCGGTCAAAAACATTTGAATAATTGGAAATACTCGCAATACCCTTAAAATGAAAGATTCTTCATATAAGACATAAGCATACGTATGTTCGTCTAACATTACTTGTATGGGTTCATTTTTAATACGCATGGTCTCTACAAGGTTTTTTACATAGACGGAATCCTTTATGCGGGAAGAATCAATATTACTGTGTAATAAAACAACTTGCTGAGAAGAATCGGTTACGATTACAGGCAAAGACGGTACATTGTTGATTACTTCCGAAAAGAAATTATGAATGATATCCCGAAATACTTCTCGCAGTTGTGTATAAATAATAGATTCTTTATAGTATAAATAAACATATTTATCGGCATGATAATTAATTGGTATTTTAATGTATTTTTCGTCGGCAATTGTTTTTTGTAATTTTTCAGGAGTATCAATTCGTTCCAGATAACTGCTATCCAAATTTCTGGTTGATGTAATTTCATTGTTTTCGTCTACCAATATGCAAGGAACTGTTTTATTGTCTGCAATAAAATCTAAATAAAAAGAAAGGTCTTCCTCTGATTTTAATTCGGGAGAACTTAATTTCATAATTGCTTTGGCAATATGGCTGGCGTGTATCTCTTCTTCTGCTGCAACTTCTTTAAAAAAGTTGTTTGTGAACGCAACTATTTCGGCTTTACGTTGGACGGCATTTGCCCAAATAGTAATTTTATTACGTTCATCTTTTGCCATTTTATCCATTAAAGAATTTGAATACCATACCATAAGAAGGAATGTAATAATTACAATAACAATAAATCCTAAATTCCATCTACGCTTCCTAAAATATATATCCATATTGTGTATTTTACAATTTGCTCTGATAGTTTGTATTTAATATTAAATCCGCAAAGAAAAAAATCATTTAATCTCCTACTCTTATTCTTCTATTTTTACTTTCTTTCCTCTTTGTATAAATTGACGTACAAAAGTACACAAAATATTTTGGAATAATTGAAGAAAATGAAAAATATTTTTCACAT
>JAISDH010000076.1 GCA_031264975.1 Bacteroidales bacterium | reverse complement strand
TGTATAAACATACTTCAAAAATAAGTGATGAGAATAGTTGATGTTATTATTTTAATTGCAATTATTTGGTTTGCGATTAAAGGGTTTAGAAAAGGATTTATTGACGGAACATTTTCGTTTCTGGCGCTTATTATTGGAGGGTGGGCAACTGTTTATTTTACGGATTATACCTGTTCGCTTTTCCATTGGAACAGTGATACCAAATGGTTATTGGCTGCCGGAATTACGTTTATTGTTGTCTTTGTGGCTGTTTTAATTATTGGGAAGGTCTGTAAGTCTATATTTAATTTTATTTTACCGGAGTTTTTCGATAAGATGTTGGGGTTGATACTCGGAGGTGGAAAAGTCTTGTTATTTTTTGGAATCATGTTTTATCTTATTTCGCACATTGATACGAATGAAAGAATAATATCCTCTGATAATAAGAGAAATTCCTTTTTCTATACGCCTTCCGTAACGGTTGCGAAAGTGTTGCTTCCTCAATTTGGAAAGCTAAAAGACAGTAAATTATTTTCTGAAGAAACAAAAAAATAAAAATGTTCAATCATGCTTAAAGTAGGTATTACCGGAAATATAGGTTCAGGAAAAACAACCACATGCCGTATCTTTGAACATTTGGGCGTTCCTGTATATTATAGCGATTATGAAGCGAAGAAATACTATGACTATCAAGAGATAAAAGAGAAGTTATATCCTATTTTCGGAGAAGAAATCTTTACGGAAACGAATGAGGTTGACAAGAAAAAATTAGGACAAATAGTTTTCAATCGTCTTGATTTGCTACAACAGTTGAATAACTTGATACATCCTTTGGTAGAGGAACATTTCACGAAATGGTACAGACAGTATGAAAATCATTTTTATATTTTATTTGAATCTGCTCTTTTATACTCCTGTAATTTAACTCATTTATTTGATAAAATAATATTAGTCGACGCGCCTCTTCACCTTATTATAAACCGAGTAATGAAAAGAGATAAGCTATCTTCGGAAGAGGTGAAACAAAAATTTAATATACAATCATGGTTGACTTGCGAAAATATGAAGCCTGATTATATGATTATTAATGATGAAAGCCGTTTGATTATTCCGCAAATAATTGAAATACATCAAGATTTGATGCATGAAAAATAAATCCAATATTTAATATATGATAATGAAAAAAATTGTACTTTTGCCAGCGGTGCTATGTGTGAAATAAAGACACATATTCACATTGCAAGTATTTATTTAAAATAAAGTAATAACTATTTTTAAGTTTTCAACAATGAATGTATTAGAAAATCTAAAGTACACAAAAGACCACGAATGGATTAGAATGGAAGGCAAAGAAGCATACATAGGTATAACAGACTTTGCGCAGCACGAATTGGGAGATATTGTTTATGTAGACATTCCGTCAGAAGGAGCGATATTGAATCAAGAAGAAGTATTTGGTTCGATTGAAGCGGTAAAAACTGTTTCCGACTTGTTTATGCCGGTCGGAGGAGAATTGCTGGAGGTTAATGAGATGATAGATGCAGATCCGTCATTGATTAATTCAGACCCTTATGGAGACGGTTGGATTATTAAAATCAAAGTAACCGAACTTTCGGAAACCGAGACTTTATTGACAGCTGAACAGTACAAGCAATTGATTGGGCTATAAATCTAATCAGAGAGTGAATGTAGGAAGTTCTCTAAAAAGTCATTTAGATTCTGAGAACTATGTATAGGAGAATTGTTTTCAAACTCTTATACGGGTAATTTTGAATTGAATATATTCTTAGAGGACTTCCTTTTATTAAGTGTTATCCCCATGATAAAAACGTATACATGAGGGGATGATGATTCTATGATGAAACCACCTGTTTCCTTGTGAGGAATTTGAAGTAATTTTGGTTTGTTCGTCATATCAAGGAAAAAGTCATTCATTGGTTGGAATAAGCAGAAATTTATCAAGACATGAAAACAAACTCTTTTAGAACGGTAATTCAAAAACAAAAAGTAGATTGCTGTATTTCTCATAAAAACCCTGTCATGCTAATCGGTTCTTGCTTTGCCGAAAATATAGGAGAAAAATTAGAGGAATATAAATTTACAGTAGAGATTAATCCTTTTGGAATTTTATTTAATCCAATGTCTATTGCTCAGGGACTGGATTTGTTATCAGGGTCGTATCTTTTTAAGGAAACGGATTTGCATTTTTATCAGGATGAGTGGATTAGTTTCTCTCATCATGGAAATTTTTCTCATTCAGACAAACAAACATGTTTAGAAACAATCAATAACAGATTAAATTATAGCAGGGATTTTTTAAGGAAAGCAGACTTTTTAATGCTAACCTTAGGTTCTACAACGATATATAAGTACAAGGGAAACGTTGTTGCGAACTGTCATAAACTTCCGCAGAAAGAATTTCAACAGTCAACCTTAGATTCCCAAAATATTATCTCAACATTAGCAAACAGCATTGAAAAAATACGGGCAATAAACCGGAACATACAAATTATTTTTACGGTAAGCCCTGTTAGATATATCAAAAACAACATGATAGAAAATACGCTTGGAAAAGCGCATTTGATTATTGCCGTACACGAATTAATGCGCAGGATAAAAAACAGTTATTATTTTCCTGCATTCGAGATTATGCTGGATGATTTACGAGATTATCGTTTTTACAACAACGATATGATACATCCTTCTCAAACGGCAATTAATTATATCTGGGAGATTTTTTCCGATACCTTTTTTGATAACCCAACTTTAAAAATAAACAACGCCATACAGGAAATTCTATTGGCGGCAAATCATCGCATTAAAAATCCTTCTTCCATCGAAAGCAAGAAGTTTAAAGAACTGCAAATCGAGAAAATAAAACAAATCCAAACATTATATCCTCATATATTATTTGAAGAAGAATTAGAAAACTATAAATAACCAATAGACAATTGATTAAACTGTAAATAATTCAGATATGAAAATACCAACGATAGAACAAATCAGACTTTGCGACGCCAATACTATTCAATACGAACCAATCAGTTCAATTGATTTAATGGAACGTGCGGCAAAAAGTTGTGTTGAACAAATAAAGCGCATGTTTTCTTCGGATATGCCAATCAGCGTTTTTTGCGGGACGGGAAATAACGGAGGCGACGGGTTAGCCATTGCTCGCTTGCTGTTGGATTCCGGTTATCAATGTCAGGCTTTCCTGTTGTATTTCGGAAATACCTGTTCTACGGATTGCAAGGAAAACCTTCTACGATTGCAAAAAACCTATCCCGACAAGATTCAAATCATTACAAACAAAGAAGAGATTCCGATTCTATTCGATTATCGGGTTATTATAGACGCTTTGTTAGGCAGTGGACTGAATAAGCCTGTTGAAAATGAAATATTTATACGGCTTATTAAGAGAATAAATGCTTCTCCGGCTTTTGTCTTTTCGGTAGATATGCCTTCGGGACTGTTTGCAGAAATTCCCATGGACGCCAATGCCGTAGCAGTAGAAGCCGATTTTACTTTAAGTTTTCAATTCCCCAAATTAGGCTTTTTGTTTCCTGAAAATTATAAGTATGTTGGGGAATGGACTATTACAGACATTGGGTTGCATCCCTGCGCTATCGAACAAATACAGAGTAATAACCACTTGATTAGTGGTGAAATGGTAAGGGGGATGCTTCATTTGCGTGAAAAGTTTGTACACAAAGCCAATTTTGGGCATGGGCTTTTGGTTGCCGGAAGCAAAGGAATGATGGGCGCCGCCGTTTTGTCTGCAAAAGCATGTCTTCGGTCGGGAATAGGTTTATTAACGGCACATGTTCCTGCCATAGGCTATACCATTATGCAAAGCAATGTACCTGAAGCCATGTGTGTATGCGATAAAGAAGAAAATTTCTTTTCAGGAATAGACTTTGATTTATTGGCAAAATACAATGCCATTGCAATAGGACCCGGTTTAGGCAAAAACAAACGTTCTGCGGAAGGATTAAAGAAATTAATTGCCGACTTCGGAGGGAGTATTATTTTTGATGCGGATGCGATTAATTTATTATCAGAAAATAAAACATGGCTTGAATTTATTCCTCCAAACTGTATACTCACACCTCATATAAAAGAATTTGAAAGGCTTACACATCCCGTTAGTAATTCGTTTGAACGAATGGAACTACAGCGGGAGTTTTCTTTTCGTCATCAGTGTACAATTGTGTTGAAAGGAGCGCACACTTGTATTTCTTCCCAACAGGGAGATTGTTATTTCAACACCAGCGGTAATCCCGGAATGGCTACGGGAGGAAGTGGAGATGTTCTTACCGGTATTATCTTAGGTTTGCTTGCACAAAGATACACTGCAATACAAGCCGCCATTACAGGCGTATTTTTACATGGAAAAGCTGCTGATATTGCTCTAAAACACCAATCCTGCGAAAGCCTCATCGCTTCCGATATCATTGACAATACAGGATTAGCCTTCTTGTCTGTTTAGTCATTAGTGGACGAGGGACGGGTGGACACGTAAACGAGTTTTTAATCCTGTAAATCCTCTAATCCTGTGAATCCTGATTCAGACAATTTCGTGGCTTGCCTGCTTTGTACCTTGTCCCTGTTATAGTCCTACGATTGTAACTGTCTTTCCGTCTACAGTGTGTTTTTCCATGTAGATTTTATTTTCCCATAGTGTTTTTGGATTCCGGTCGAAAATAGCAAGCCAGCCTTCGGTTGAGCCGAATATGTCCATGTA
>JAISDH010000068.1 GCA_031264975.1 Bacteroidales bacterium | reverse complement strand
GTGTTCGAGAATTATAATGCCGATTCCGGCGTCGGCGACGATGTGGGTAACAGCGACAAGTTCTACCACTGGGGCGCGCTGCTGGGTTTTATTACTCTGATCGAGGAAGGTTATTTTACTAGCGAATTTTAAAACAGTGCGTAATAAAAAAAGGGCAATCAAATTGATTGCCCTTTTTTTATTTTCTGTTAATTAAATATTTCCTTCCCTTCTTTTCTCCTTCCACTTTTAAAATACCTGTTTTCACGAATTTGGAGAGATATTTTTTCACACTGTCATCCGATTTGCCGGTAAGCAATCGGGCGCGATAATTGCTTATTTCGCCGTTTCTGTCAAGGTAAGCTGCAATCTGTTCCAAAAATTCCAATTCGGCTTTCGTGAGTTTATCGGTATTTATATCGGTAAATATATCGGTAATTTTGCGGAAAGGCAATTCTTCGAGCGCCCTTAAAATGGATTTGAGCATAAACTCGATAAAAGATTCCGAATCGCCTGTTTTTTGCGATCCTGCCAAAGCATCATAGTAATCCTGCTGATTTTCATAAACTACTGTTTCCACCGGCAACCAGGCAAAAAGTTCGTTCCATTTCGAGAGAATAAGCGTTTGCCACAGCCGTCCAATCCTGCCGTTGCCGTCCATAAAAGGATGGATAAATTCAATTTCAAAATGCACGACAGAACTTTTGATAAGCGGATGTATTTTCGCTTTTTTAGCCCATGCAAATAAATCCGTGATTAGTTGCGGAACAAATTGATAACCTGCCCCTGCATGGATAAGCCTCGTTCCTTCAAATACGCCAACTCCCTGCGACCTGAAATGTCCCGAATCTTTAACCAGTCCGGCAGTCATAAACTGATGCGCTTTCAAAAAATCTTTGACTTTATAAGGGTCATATTCTAACAAATGCTCGTATGTCTGACATGCGTTTTTTACTTCCTGAATCTCGTGCGGCAAACCCAAAACACGCTTGCCTTCAATAATGTCTGTTACCTGTCCAAGCGAAAGCGTATTGTTTTCAATAGCCAGAGATGACTGAATGGAACGCAACCGGTTAATCTTTCGCAAGCGCAAATTACGGCTGTATTCACCGGAGCCTTTCAGTTCGCCGACTCTCTCGGCAATTCCGGCAACAAGGTCTATGGCTTTTGTGCTAATGGTATATGTGGGTACAGTCATTATTATTCATCTGCATGATGTAACAATTGTTTGTGGTACCACCAGGAATCGAACCGGGGACACAAGGATTTTCAGTCCTTTGCTCTACCAACTGAGCTATGGTACCTCAGAAATCGGGCGCAAAGGTAAGTAAAATTTATTATCGTGCAAATTTTTTATTCGTTTTCATATTTATCAGCGATCAGGAAAGCGAAAAAGAATCCTGTTAAAGATTAAACAATCAAAGCAATAAAGCATAATGAGAAAAATATTTTTCGGGATATTTTTTTTATCAAAGTAAGCGTATCATAAAAAACTTTCAGTTCTTAACTCTTAGTACTTAACTTAAACAGGTAGAGGGGGTTTTGGATACCCCCTCTACGGTTATGAATGTTCTTCTGCGTGTATTGTTTTAGCCGGTTGTCAGCAACATAGTCCGCTGAATCATAGTTTTTCCGTACATTTTATTTCTCCTTCAGGCATAAGTGTTTTTTCCCAATTTGCAGCAAAGTCCGGCAATGGCGCCTGATAGCCGGGCATGTATTCAACTGTTGCAGATTCAAAACTGCATACAACTCTGTTTTCATCGGTAAATCTGAAATACTCGGCTTTTTCAGCCCATTTCTCGAAAATTTCCGGAGAATCATGGAAACTTATCGAGCCGTAAATACGAATCCATCCTCTTTTACCGGTTGCGGAAATCTCTGCCAGCGGATTTTTTTCCAGCTGCCTGTAGAGATCTTTCAGCTTGCTGGTGTAGAAGCTAAGTTTTCCGTTTACATCTCTGGCAAAGTTCATTGGACGCACTTTCGCCTGATGGCCATCGGAAGTAGCCAGATAATAAACTCCGCAATCATCAAGAAATTCTAAAATCTTATCCATCTCATTCAATATTAAAATTACGTTGCAAAGGTAAAGGCTTCCATTCAAACAGTATGTTTCATAAATACGCCTTATATTTTCAGAACCGGAACAAGCTTACTTTTTCCCGCAATAATTGTGTGGAATGTGATAAAAAACAGGAGGAGAACTGGAGAAAATACTTAAAACCTGATTCCAAAAGTGAAAAAGAAATTGCCGGAAAAGAACAGCAGCTCAAGTACAGTAAAAGACTTCACGGACGAATTGTTTCTTAGGATTTATTGTTGTCCTACCAGGACTCGAGTATAAATATAATTGGATTCATTATAATTTATAAATTCACGTATTATCAATGTTTTAATGTTTTTTTCATTAATTAAAATTCAGCAAAAACCATTATAGCAAACCTGTTTTAGTCCCTGTTTTTTCAATCAGGGACTATTGAAAGAACAAATAAACAGCCTTATTGACATCTTTAAGCCGTTTTATTCTGTGGGCTTCCATTTCGGTATTACCGTCCGAGCCGTTTTGATTCCATGACAGTTTAATATGGCTTTCTTTAAACATTACAGTTACCTTTTTCCTTGTCTCCTACATTAATTCAATATATTCCGTATAGCTTATCTTGCTGTTTATCTTCTTATTATCAATCCTTTAAGATTCATATCATTAATTCCCGTTTTAATAAGACCGATGTCGTTTTCAATC
>JAISDH010000051.1 GCA_031264975.1 Bacteroidales bacterium | reverse complement strand
TATCAAGATAATCATTCAAATCACATAAATCACAGTTCATACAAAAGAGGAGAAGGCACGAAAGGACTGTCGTCATGTCCTTGTAGAGACGCGAAGCTTCGCGTCTCCAGAAACAACGGAAAAGGAACAAACCCTGTTCGTCATTGCAGGCTTGACCCGCAAAGACGCGAAGCATCGCGTCTCTACATTTCAGGGGATTCTGACTTTCGTCAGAATGACGGCTATTGCTACACGGGAGAACTGTCCCGTATGGGACTAAATATGTATAACCCCTTGCAAGCGGAGCGTAGCTGGGGGTATAAAATGACGCCTACCTTATCAGAACTGCGTAGTAGTTCAATTTGTTATCAAGATAATCATTTAAATCACATAAATCACAGTTCAGACGAAAGAGGGCGAATGGACGAAGGCACGAAAGGGCGAAAGGTACAAGCAACGAGTATTTCCTCGTGGCTTGCCTGCCTGCCTGTTGCTTGTTGCTTGTTGCTTGCTGCTTGCTGCCTGTTGCCTGTTGCCTGTTGCTTGTTCCTTATTGCCTTATAACGCGAAATTAAAACAAATTTATAAATATATTAATACCAAATCAAATGAGAAAATACATTTTTTTAGCAGTGGGAATGCTGATGATAATATCAGGCATTTATTCCCAGAGAGTAACGTTTACCGAAAACTTTGACGGTAATACGATTAACTTCACCGCATCTCCGTCCCATGTATGGGAAAAGGATACGAATTATTATGTAAGTCCTCCTGCCGCCTATCTGGGCATGGTTCCCAATATGGTAGGAGATGTAACATTTTTAGAAACACGAGTGTATGACTTTAGCGCTTACACGAATGTTTTATTACGGTTTAAACACATCTGCAAAATCTCTCCTATGGATGTTGTCCGAGTAGAATACAAGATAAGCAACCAAGGATGGAAAGAAATTCCTGCAGAGAGCTATCTTGGAAAATTCTTCTTGTATGGGACAAAAGGTTTTAGCGCTGCCAGTTATCCGGATTGGCAAGAAAGTGATTCTTTGGCGCTTCCTCAATCATGGTGGTGGAAAGAAGAAAGTTTTGATATGAGTTTTGAAGTACAAGGAGATAATGCCGTTCAGTTTCGATTTGTTATTGAACATGGAACTGTGGCAGGGACGCAAATTTCCTACGGCTGGTTATTGGATGATATTGAGATTATAGCTTCCGGATACGCAATAGGACTGCCGATAGTAGAATTTATGGCTCCTCTTGTTCAGGGTACTATTTATAGTACAGGACCTTATACGATTAAAGCTAAAGTAAAGACGCAATCGAGTTCTCCCATTCAAACGCCATATTTGGTATATACTGCTACTTTAAACGGCGTTTCTGTAACAAATTCCGTACAAATGACGTCGGTAGCAAGTGATTCCGTTTGGGAAGGGATTATTCCACAATTTGTGCTTGGTACAACTGTAAACTATTCCATTACGGGAAAAGATATTCAAGGAAATTATACCTCCGCATCATCGAGTTATACCATAGCAAAAAATTCGCATAACTATGGAAATCATTCTGTTGCCTTAACTGCCGTAAATTCTCCTCTACGGGGACAAGCTATAGGAGGCGTCAGTACTCCTGTTGTAATAACAATCCGCAACAGAGGAGATTCTGCTTTAACGTCTTTGGATATTTACAGAAGTGTTAACGGAGTAGTAACAACTCGCCAATGGACAGGTAATTTATCTTGGGATATGGAAGATACGGTTCATCTGGGAACGTATATTCCACGTCCAGGTATGTATGATACGATTGTAGTTTGGGTAAGTAATCCCAATAATAATACAGACCCTGTATTAAACGATGATATATCTAACATTCTTTCGTATGGATGTTCGCCAACAATGTCAGGGGTTTATACAGTGGGTACAGGAGGTCTGCTTGCAAGCGTAAATGATTTTCTTACTCTCTTGAAGTATTGCATACCTACCGGAGATATTACGCTTCTTTTGCAAACGGGAGTCTATAGAGAGAATTGGGATTTGACCAATCTCAGTGATTTCATGGGTAATCATACCTTAACCATTACTTCTGTCGCTGCAAATGCGGATAGCGTCGTGATTAAACCCACTTCCGGCGTAGGCGTCAGATTAGCAAACAGTAATCATTTAGTAATAAAAGCCATTACAGTAGACGCTACTACAGACGCTACTACGACAGGAACATTCGCCATCGAATTTTTTGACCCTTGTACCAATGTAACCATACGCGATTGTAAATTGCTGACAAATCCCACAAGGGTGGGGTTAGTACTGAATAGATTTTATTATGCTCCGATTTTCAAAGGCACATTAACAGGCGTTATAGACAGTATTTTTATTATTAACAATGTACTGGATGGGGGTTATTATGGCGTTTACATAGAAGGCGAAGGTCCTTCTTCTTACAATAAGCATATTGTATGCGATAGTAATATGATAAGCAATCAATATGAAGAGGCAATCTGTTTCTATTGTACAGATTTGACAAGTTGTTCTTATAATAAAATATTAAGCCGTGAGAGAAATATAAAATCATCATGGTGTGGAGTGTATTTAAAATATGCTAATGGACCAGTTGTAGGCAATCACATCAAACAACGTACAACAGCAATCACAGGTCCTTGTGGGATTTTTCTCGATGATTATCACTCTAACAATACTACAGATACAGGCTTGGTCGCTAACAATGAAATTATATTGAATTCAACAAGTGGTATTTATACCTATTCCTATACAAAAGCCAAAATACTGCACAATTCCATTTCTATTTCAGGATCGGGAACAGCGTCAGCAAACGGAATATATATTTACGATGACGTCAATAACTATATGGTCGTTAAAAACAATAATATTATGATGGGTTCATCAAACGCTTACCCGATTTATGTGAGCGCTACTACCTATTTATCTCAGTATGATATAGATTATAATAATATGTATGCGCCAACCAATGTTGGCTATGCCGGCGCTGCCAAGACAACGATGGCTGCCTGGCAACAAACTGTAACCACTGATAATAATTCTGTAAGCGTTCATCCCGGATTTATAGACAGTACGGTTAGTCTGGAATTACGGGATTATACAGATATTCCATGTAATATTTTATCTGATGTCGACCGTGATATAAACAATAGATTTCGCGTAGGCGCTTATACAGGTATGGGTTGTTATCATCCTTATAAGAAAAATATTGCTTTAAAAACAATTATCGGTTGGCGCGGAGGAGTTATTTTAGGAGAAACCGACAGCATTAAAATACAATTACGCAATACTGGTACAGATTCCACAATCACTTCGTTTGTGCTTAACTGGTCAATTAATGAAATTATGCAGACAGGGCTCACTTGGACAGGAAGTCTTGCGGTGGGCGACAATCTTAACCTTGGTTTGGGAACCATAACCTACACAGGAGGGGCTTATACGATAAAAGCATGGATAAGCGCTGTAAACGGTTCGCAAGACGAATCAGTCAAAGACGATACATTGAGCGTATCTGCTTATGTATGTGGTTTATCATTTAGCGGAACGCATATCATAGGAAGTACGGGAACATTTCCAAGTTGGGAAGCCGCTTTAGAACAAGCAAGTCTTTGCGCCATTGACGGAGATGTAACCTTTGAATTCCAACCCGGAACATATACGCCTATTGATTTAAGCCTCAAATCTTCAATTTTTGGCGCTCATACGCTTACCCTCACCTCTACTACCCATCAAGCCACAGACGTCGTTTTTCAAACGGCAGCGGTAGGGATAACCTTAAACAACAGCAATAATATCATTATCAAAGACATTACCATAGACGCCACAGCGGGAACCTATGCCATACAGTTTACAGGCGCATGTGCCAATGTAACCATACGAGATTGTAAATTGTTGGCAAATCCTACGACAAGCAATAACGCGGTAGGCAGTAACAGTTATGCCATAATTTACAAAGCTTCATCAACAGGCATTGCAGACAGTATTTTTATGATTAACAATTTATTGGATGGGGGTTATTATGGCATTTACTTACAGGGGGTAAACGCTTCTTCTTACAATAAGCATATTGTCTTTGACAGCAATACGGTAAGCAATCAATATTATTATGCAACAGTTTTTTCTTATACAGATTTGACAAGTTGTTCTTACAATAACATTTTAAGTCGTACCAAAAATGCATCTAATGGTTATTGGAATGGAATGACTTTCAGTTATGTTAACGGACCTATTACGGGTAATTACATCAAACAATGTACAACAGCTATCACATCTCCTCGTGGTATCTCTCTCAGTTATTATCATTCTAACAATACTACAGATACAGGTTTGGTTTCCAATAATGAAATTATATTGAATGTAACAGGCACTATTTATAATGGTGCTATTGACGCCTCTAATGGTTCAAAAGCCAGAATACTGCACAATTCTATTTATGTTTCAGGGACAGGAGCAGCAAGGGGAATAAATATTTTGAATAATGTTAATAACTATATGGTCATTAAGAACAATAATATTGTGATGGAATCTCCGACTGCTTATCCGATTTATTTGAACAATATTTCCAATGTATCGCTATATGATATGGATTACAATAATATGTATGCGCCAACCTACGTAGGTGATGCAGGAGGAGCTAAAATAACAATGACTGATTGGCAACAAACCATAACAACTGATAAACATTCGGTAAGCGTTCGTCCCAAATTTATAAATAATAGACTTAATCTGGAATTAGTCAATTACAATGATTTTGGATGTAATCTTTTATCAGAAGTCCTCACAGACAAAGAGGCTGCTGTTCGCGGAAGTTTTACAGCCATGGGTTGCTACAGAGGATTTGCCATATATCCAATCAATGCGGCGTTGAACGATATTCAGGCAGAATCAGGATTGGTATTGGGAACAAACAATACAGTGAAAGCAGTATTAATCAATTTGGGAACAATGCCTTTAACCCATGCTACATTCAATTGGTCTTTTAATGGCGTCACACAATCCGCATCAAGCCTTACATGGTCGGGAAATCTTGCTTTGGGAGAAAAAGATACGGTTGACTTGGGAACAATTACCTACGCTCCTGCAGGGTATTACACCATTAAGGCATGGATAGATAATTTAGGAAGTCAGCAAGATATGTTCTCAGGAGATGATACGACGGAATACACCGCCTATATTTGCTCTTCAATGATGAGTGGAATTTATACCATAGGCGCAACAGGAACATTTAAGACATACGAAGACGCCTTGGAGAGAATGAATATTTGTAGTATATCAGGCGATGTTACTTTGGCTTTCGAACCGGGGACTTATAATGAAGATATAGATTTAAAAGATATTTCTCTCTTAATGGGCGTCCATACGCTCACCTTTACTTCTACTACCCATAATGCAACAGACGTTGTTTTTCGGACAGAAGGGGCAGGGATAACCTTAAACAACAGCAATAATATTATTATCAAAGATATTACCATAGACGCCACGGCAGGAACGTATGCCATTCAGTTTACAGGCTCCTGTACCAATGTAACCATACGCGATTGTAAATTGCTGGCAGATCCAACAGTAACAAGTAGTAGTAGCGGCTCTCCGATTTTCAAAGGTTCAACTACGGGCATTGCACCTACAGGCATTGCAGACAGTATTTTTATTATTAATAATCTATTGGATGGAGGTTATGATGGTATTTCCTTTATAGGCGGAACTTCTGCTTCTTTCGGTCAGCAGCATATTGTCTTTGACAGCAATACGGTAAGCAATCAATATCGTTATGCAACCTATTTCAATTATGCAGATTTGACAAGTTGTTCCTATAATACAATATTAAGTCGTACGACAAATACATATACAAGCTGGCATGGAATATCTTTATCTTCTGTTAGAGGTAACTTTATTACAGGAAATTACATCAAACAATGTACAACAGCTATCACAGGTTCTCGTGGTATCTATCTCTCAAGTTATAGTAGCGCTACAGATACGGCCTTGATTGCTAACAATGAAATTATATCGTCAGCAGGTGGTGGCATTTATGCCACTGGCACTGTAAAAGCCAAACTACTGCATAATTCCATTTATATTTCAGGATCAGGAGCATCATCTGGAATAAATATTACCCATAGTAACAATAACTATATGGTTATTAAGAACAATAATATTATAATGGAATCTTCGACTGCCTACCCAATTTCCTTAAGCTCTACTGCCAATGTATCGTTGTATGATATGGATTACAATAATATATATGCGCCAACTTACGCAGGTTATGTAGGTACAGCCAAAACAACAATGCAAGATTGGCAACAAACCATAACGACTGATAAAAATTCGATAAGGGTTCGTCCCGGATTTATAGACAGTACGCTTAATCTGAAATTAGTTAATTACAATGGGTTGGAATGTAATCCTTTCTCAGAAGTACCTACAGACAAAGAGGCTGCCGTTCGGGGATGGATTACAGCCATGGGTTGCTACAACGGATTTCCTGTATATCCAATCAATGCAATGTTGAATGATATTCAGGCAGCATCAGGATTGGTATTGGGAACAAGCAATACCGTGAAGGTAATATTAACCAATGTGGGAACAACGCCTTTGACCCATGCCACGCTCAATTGGTCTTTCAATGGCGTAATACAGTCCCAAACAGGCGTTAGCTGGACAGGAAATCTTGCTTTTCGGGAAAAAGATACGGTAGACTTGGGAATGCTTACCTACGCTCCTGCAGGATATTACACCATCAAAGCATGGATACACGATTTGGAAAGTCAGCAAGATATGTATTCGAAAGATGACACTACAGCATACAGAACTTATATTTGTCCTTCAACCATAAGTGGAACTTATACCATAGGCGCTACAGGCGCCTCATTTGAGACATTCGAAGACGCGCTGTATGCAATGAATCTTTGTGGTATATCCGGTGATGTTACTTTGGCATTCGCACCGGGGACTTATAATGAAAAAATAGATTTGACAGATATTTCTCTCTTAATGGGCGCCTATACGCTCACCCTTACTTCCACTACTCATCAAGCAACAAACGTCGTTATCAAGACGACAGAGGTAGGGATAACCTTAAACAAGAGTAATAATATTATTATCAAAGACATTACCATAGACGCCACGGCAGGTACGTATGCCATACAGTTTACAGACGCTTGTACCAATGTAACCATACGCGATTGTAGATTGTTGGCAAATTCAACAGCAGCAACGAGCGGTTCTGGTCCGATTAGCGGTTCGTCAGGTACTGCAGATAGTATTTTTATTATTAACAATTTATTGGATGGAGGTTTTTATGGTATTTCCTTTCGTGACGGTAAACATATTGTATTTGACAGTAACACGCTAAACAATCAATATAATAAGGCAGCGACTTTTACTCGTACAGATTTTACAAGTTGTTCGTATAATACAATATTAATTAACACATTACATGCAAGCGGATACTGGGGGGGAATGTCTTTCAGTTCTGTCAACGGACCTATTATAGGCAATCGTATCGAACAATGTGGGGTATATATTATGGAGCCTCGTGGTATCAGTCTCAATAATTATAATTATACCAATACAACAGATACAGGCTTGGTTGCTAACAATGTAATTATATTGAAGACATTATGGGATGATGGCGCTTATGACGGAGAGACTAGTGCTGCCGGTATTTTTATTACTGGTAATATCAACGCCAAAATACTGCACAATTCCATTCATATTTCAGGGTTAGGAGCATTTGTAAGGGGAATAAATCTTTTCTCAACTAATACTGGCTATATGATCATTAAGAACAATAATATTATGATGACAACCGGCATCCCGATTGTTTCGTCAATTATTACCAATTTCTCGCTGTGCGATATGGATTACAATAATATGTATGGACCAGGCAGCGTGGCCAGGTATGGAGACATGTATAGTGGAACTGCTATAGGAACAATAGAAAAATGGCAACAAATTGTAACTACTGATAAACATTCCGTAAGAGTAGCTCCCGTACTATCTCCCGCTCCTCTTGAGTCCTGCATAAGTGTGAGACTATCCAATCCAGATCTTACCCCATTTCAGTGTCCATTTATGCTGGAAGTTCCTCGGGATATTGAAAGTACAGTCAGACGCACAACCACCCTCATGGGCGCTTATACAAACCCGTCTGATATCGTAACTTTGGCACAAATTGTAGCGCCTGTTGCTGATACTGTCCATTCCTTGTCATTTGATCTGTATGCTATAATAAAAGAAGAAACGGGCGCTTTGATTGCTACGCCTGTTCCTAAAATAACCATTCAAACCACTACGAGCACAGGAACAGTATCGTATGACACGGTAACGATGCAGTACAATAGCATAACCGATTTGTGGAAAGCAGAAATTCCACAGCAATATTACGGTAGTACGGTATCCTGTTCGCTATTCGTATCAGATACGGCAGGTAATAGTATCCTCCTTACCAAAAACGTCTATCTTGAATTTGCTTCCGGCGGTGAAACATACACAGGATACGATTTAGGAATTATTTCCTTAAATGGTTTAACAGGTCAGGATGTTCTCTGTCCACCGGATTATGTTCCTTTATCCGTTACAATAGCAAACGCAGGCACCCAAGATTATGATTTTACAACCAATCCTATGAGCTTGCATTTGCAGCTAACAACGCCCAATCCTTTTAGTTTGGATACCATCATTAGAATAGGTTCTTTAATTTCGGGACAAGACCAAATCATAAATTTAGCTGATATGTTTCCGGTTTACGCAGCAGGACAATATGATTTTAAAGTATGGTTAGAAAACCAAATGGATACTATCGCGATTGATGATACTTTGTTGGTTTATTATGTATCGGGAAGATTTGCTTTGCCTATAGATAAGGATTTCAGCGGAGATATCCCTGTTGAATTTACAAACAAAGATAATAATACGTTTTCCACTTGGGAAGTAACGCCACAAGGAATAGGAGCGGATACGGCAGTTAAACCTGTATTTGGTACGGATATGTTATCTTTTATCGGCAGTCGCGGCGCTATGACAACGCTTTCTACGCGTCAGTTGGATTTAAGCCATACAGTACAGCCTTCGCTGTCGTTCTGGTATTTCCACGATACTATTCCTTCCAAAGATTATACCGATGTGCGTCTTACAGTAGATGGCGGATCAACGTATACTACTTTGTTCTCTCTACTAAAATACAATCCTGTGTATGGTTGGAAACAATATGACATAGATTTGCCGATATTTGCCATCAACCAATGCGTTGTCATTGTCTTTGAAGCTATGGAAAAATCGCTACAGGCAAATGTAACGCAATACATAGATAGAATTCGTATCACGGCAAAACAGGATATTGCTATGAGTGAAATTATTTTACCGCAACCGGACATATGCGGTTTAAAAAATAATGAAATAAAAGTAGTAATGAGCAATTTCAACGATGTTGCCTTAGATTATACCACTACGCCAACAATCGTTACCCTGGAAGTAAAGGAAACAGGACAAATCTTTGAAGATACTTTAACAAGCGGTTCTTTGCTTGGATTTTCATCCGATACCGTTACTGTTGCAAAAGGTTTCGATTTCAACAAAGGAACCTATACCTTTAAGGCTTATTTTTCATCTGTATTTGATATAGACAGACAAAACGATACGCTTGTAATACAGCCTGTCGCTATCAATCCGGCGTTGTCTGTAGACATTTACCCTGAATCCAGCCCTGCCAATTGCCTAACAGGAGAATGGGTTGTAAATCCAACGGTAACCCTTTACAATACGGGCAATATGGATTTGTCTAATATAGATTTGATTTTACAGATAGATACGGGAGAGAATAACCCTGCTGTTTATGTCCTGTTCAAGGAAACATATACAAGTACTATACTTGCAGGAGATACGGCTACCTATATGTTTAACAACTCCTATACCGTTCCATGGAATGCACGTTATTATGTACGGGCGTATGTTTATTTGTCATGCGATTCTGCTTTGGTTCACAACACAATCATGATAACGGAATGTGTAAATATAACGGATTTGCGTGTCATCAGCATAGTTAATCCCTACGAAGCAAAAGATACTGTAGGTAATAGCATTCAGGTAACGGCAACGCTAAACAATCTCAGCGATTATAATGATTTCCCCGACGCCCGTATTACTGTCGTAGTAGAAAACTCACTGAGAGAAGAAATAGAATCTTTTACGGAAACCCAAACCGTAGGAATATCTGCTACGGTAAGTCATACCTTTACTACATCCTATACTGTTCCTGATGATTCGGTTTATTACTTGACTGTTTTTGTAGACAGTTATGATAACTATTCATATAACGATACAATGACAATCAGACGGGAAACAGTAGAAAGACCAGATGAACCGGAACCGCCTGCAGTAAAAAGAATAGATGGAATGGAAGGATTTACCTTAGGTCAAAACATCCCCAACCCTGCCAACAACAGTACGCTTATCAATTACAGCATACCGGAAGCAGGCGAGGTTACATTCAAACTACACAGCGTTAGCGGTCAGTTGCTGTATTCAAAGACCATAGAAGTAGCGCATGGCAAACAAAGCCTTGAGCTAAACACAAGTTCTTTCGCCGCAGGCATCTACTTCTATTCAATAGAATACAAAGGTCAACGGCTCGTAAAACGAATGATGATTAGTGATTAACGGATAGTGATTAGCGATTAGCGATTAATGAACGAGGAAGTGGTGTTCGACGTAAGTAAAGATAATTATTTACGTCGAACTCACGAACTCGGATTAAAGAGCTCATTGTTGTTTTTATGGGTTAAAAATTTTTTTGGTTTGGGCTGCTCTGTAAAAAAGGGTAGCCCTTTTTTATAATGATTAGCCCTTTCGTCCTTTCGCCCAATAGGCATACAGATAACACAGATTTTAAAAGACGCCCATAGGTTTATCTGCGAAAATCCTTTTAATCTATATTATCTGATTTCCTCGTGGCTTGCCTGCTTGTTGCCTGCTGCCTGCTGCTTGTTGCCTTTCATCCTTTCGTCCTTTCGCCCTTTCGTCCTTTCGCCCTTTCGCCCTTTCTCAGTAGTAAATTATTCTTCGGTAATGGAGAATATTTCTTTCTGTTATTTTATCTTTTTCGAGGCGGTAAATCCAATTTCCTCTGTCGTCATAAAAATAGGTTCGGGTTAGAAAAGGGTCTTTTTTGTTTGGGGTGTAAACGGTTTCTGTAGAAAGGTCTCCTTTTTTGTCGTATTTATAATGAGTTTCTATTTCAGGGATTACCGCTCCCTGTTTATACTGTTTTAGAAGGATTCGCTTATTGTATTTGTTGTATTTCAGTTCGGAGTAAGAAATTATTTGACCTTTGCCGTCTTTTACCTCTTCATAAATTAAACTGTCTATCTGGTTATAACGGGCAGTATATTCCCAATTCAATGAATCTTCAAAAGCAAATGATTTGTAAATAAGATTATTTCTATCGTCAAATTTCTGTATTTCCCGATAAGGTTTATTTACAAGTCTGCCTGTTTTCAGGTTCTCTAAAAGAATGCAGTTTCCGTTATCGTCATATTGATAACGTTTCTCGGTAATCAACCAATTGATTTGATTATATGTTTTTTCGTTGATAAGGTTGTTTAAAGAATCGTATTTGTATACAATGGTATTTTCCAATGAATCCTTTCCGTCGTAGACAAGAGACTGTATTTTTCTCCCTTCTTTGTCATATTTGTATGCTGTTCTACTTATTTGGTATTTTCCTGCCAGCGCGCGTGTATGGTCAACAAGCCGGTCGTTTTCGTATGTGTAAATAGAACTGCGGTCAATAACATCATGGTTGTTGAACCTGTTTTCTGCCAACAGTATGCCATTCTTTTCATAGATATAATCGATATGGCTTAATACCTTCTCCTTTTCGTATGAGACAATGGTATTTTTATTGATAACAATATCTTTTGCAAGGTAGGTATAGGAGTATAGTTTCCTGATATTTCCTTTCAAATGTATGGAGGATGCGGTTTCCTGTCCTGTGGCTGCAAATATATGCAAGACAAAACAGGCAAAGGCAAGTCCTTTGATACATTTCAAACAACGCATACTGTAATTTCTTTTATAAAACATTCGCCAACTGTTCTTTTATTTTTTCAAGTTCATCTTTCATTTGAACAACGAACTTTTGAATATCTGCATCATACGCTTTGGAACCTATTGTATTTATTTCTCTACCGATTTCCTGAGTAATAAATGACAGTTTTTTACCATTGGAGGTTGGCTCTTTTACTGTTTCGATGAAATATTCGCAGTGTTTTTTCAATCGTATTTTTTCTTCGGTAATGTCTAATTTCTCCAAATAAAAAATGAGTTCCTGTTCAAATCTGTTTTCGTCATACACCTGCACTAAATCGTTTAGCTGTTTGTATATACGACTTTTTATAAGGGTGATTCGGTTCTGTTCAAGGAGCGCTATCTTTTGAAGATAATCCTGTATTAAGGTAATTCTTAATAGAAAGTCTTTTTCCATGATTTTACCTTCTTCTCTGCGATTTGAATGTAAAAACTCACAGGCATTAAAAATTGCCTGCTCCAATTTGTCCCACAGTTCAGGAGAAACAACATCTTTATGGTTGCTAATCACATCCGGTATCTTCATAATTACAGATAAGAGTTCCGAATCTTTTATCTGCAAGTCTAATTCGGACAACAAATCCTTTAATTCTCTGTAATATATTTTCGCCTTATCCTTGCTGATAGAATATTCCAATATATCATCACTCTGGTCAACAGTAATATTCAAGTCAATCTTTCCACGTTCCAATACCTTGGACACGATTGTTCTTATATCCTGTTCCTTGTCTTTAAAGATAGAAGGGACTTTCTGGGAAAGGTCAAATACTTTTGAATTAATGGAGCGTATATCTATGGATATCACCGTATTTTCGTAGGTGCAAACACTATTTCCAAAACCCGTCATTGATTTAATCATAAGCAATAAACATTATATGTTTTCGGCGAAAATAGAAAAATTAACTTTGCCATATATACGTTGTTGATAAAATTTCGGATGCGCCTGGAAGTTTTCATGTCTGCTATGTTCTATTATTAAAAATCCATTGGGCAAGAGTAGATTTCTATCAAAAACCAAATTCACTATTGTATTATATTCTTGGCATTCGTAGGGAGGATCTGCAAATATAATATTGAACTGTTGCCGGGTTCTGTCAAGAAAAGATGCTACATCCAATTTCATTACAGAGAGTTTCTCGAACGAAAGCATTTGAGCGGTTTTATTAATAAAATCTGTACAAGAAGGATTAATCTCTACTGCAACAACTTCTCTTGCGCCACGAGCGGCAAATTCATAACTGATATTTCCCGTTCCGGAAAAAAGGTCTAACACAGAAATGGCGTCAAAATGAAAATAATTATTTATGATATTAAACAAACCTTCTTTTGCATAGTCCGTAGTAGGTCGAACAGGCAAATTATTTGGCGCTATTATTTTTCTCCCTTGATGACTGCCTCTTATAATCCGCATAATATTATAGTTCTATTCAAATAGGTCGCAATAACAAGCATAGAGATTGTCAATAGATGTAGGGTTCTCATCAGTGGAAGATAAAATTTCAACATCCTGAAAATACTTGCTCAATCCATTGTGCAATGGGGATTGACAGGTTATATTTCCGCAAAGTTTTATAGACACAGCGCTCATATTCTCAAACATTTTACGAAGAAACGAACAACAATAATAGACAAAATCTTTTTCTGTATTAAAGGGAAAAGTATTTATTCCTTTCAATTTCTGTATATCCGTTACTGCGATAGTAAAATTATTATTTTCCACAAAAACAAGTACGTTCTCTTTTTGTTGCTGTCTCGAAATCATATTCAACAGGGACGATGCCACTGTAGCAAGCTGATAATTGGGAAATTGAATCTTTATTTGTTCATATAAATCTTTTTCCCATGCCGACAGGTTATAGAGATTCCACTGAGCAACCTTTTCTTCAAATGGAATATATTGCTCCTTTTCATCTGTGATTAATGACAGGACTGCTTCATTCGCATTTCTATCGTGAAACTCTTCCGGAATTTGAACATTATATTTTGTGTACAGTTTGAATATATTTTCGCTACAAGATATATTCTTTTCCTTATCAACTTCATCTATTGCCGTTAATTTGTCTTCAAAAGACAGGTTCGTATCAAATGAATATTGAAATAACTGTTCCAATTTGTTTGAACGGGACACAATGCCAATACAAAATCCTTCCGACATCATTCGGATAACTTTCCTTTCGTTGGATATATCCGAATTTGTCTCATCATTTACATGATAGAAAGTAAGAATTGCATTTTTTTTATTCATTGTTTACTCCCAATTTCCATCGGTAGAAGGTTCTGTCAGAGAGCCTAAAATAATATCCGTCACATTATCCCTGTAATCGTAATTTGGACCCAAGAACTGTTCCCGCAATCCATTGTACAGCACTGAGCCTAAGAAAACATTTTTTACTCTTGGATCATCATCCAATCCTTTTAGATACTGTCTCTTGTAGGCAATAACTTCATAAACATAAACCGGAATATTTGCCCTGACAATGGTATCTGCCGACATTTGAAAACGCTCTCCTTGAGAATAGGGAACAATATCAAACCGGTTAATATCAAATACCTGCAAAGAATCGATATTCCTGATTTCTTTTATTATTTCTTCTCTTGCGTCTACAATCATCGTATCTCGACGAATAATTTTCAGTTTTAGGGCTTCAGCTTCTGTTAGCGTATCAGGAACATTCCCTTCTTTTACGACAATTGTTTTTTTTCCGTTATACCAAAAATCTCTCAACTGTTCAAATGTATTGGCATACGAACCTTTTTCCGATTTATATACATTTTGAAAGGCGCGAATATTTTTCAGTTTAATAACCACCTCCGCCTTACGGATTTCCTGGATATTCTTGAACTTTTCCGGTCTCATAATAACGCGGAAAATCATTAACGATAAAAAGATGATGACTAAAATCAGACAAACCTGAAGAATTACGTGTTTTGTACTTTTCATATTTATTAAAGAATTAACTTGATTTCAAACAATTTATACTCACTCTATAGTAGTTTACTTATATGCTGCAAATGTACAATTTTTTTCATTCCGATTCCCCTTTTCCGACAAAAGATTTACTTTTTCTTTCCCACCACTTCAAAAAACAATAGCGAAAGAACTATGAATTAATGGAGTAAAGGGACGAAAGGAGTAAAGGGCGGAGGGGCGAAAGGACGAAGGGGCGAAGGGACGAAGAGCGAAGCGAAGCAATCCAGAATACCCTCCCGAATCGCCATACAACCTTTATCGTTATATGCTCTTTTCTGTTCCATAGTCCTGGATTGCTTCGTTCCTCGCAATGACGACAGGGTTGTGTAGTCAGTAAACAAGTAGACAAGTGAACAAGTAAGCGTTATCTTCCTTTCTCCCATTCTCCCTTTCGTCCTTCTCGCTCGTTCGTCATTGCGAGCGCAGCGAAGCAATCCAGAATACCCGTACGAAGCGACTTACAACCTTTATCGTTATATGCCTTTTTATGTTTCATAATCCTGGATTGCTTCGTACCTCGCAATGACGGACGCCGACCCTTTTGAAGCTACCTCTTTTTCCGAAGTTTTTTCAAACTAAAGTCTTCGCCTAAAGGCGAGGGATTTTTCCACAGAAGGAGACATTAAAGGTTAGCGATTAATCCTTTCTTCCCTAAAGCTCATAAACAGACAGATAGCACAGATTATCTGCGAAAATCTTTTATATCTACGTCATCTGAGCGCTTATAAATTACTTGCTGCCTGTTGTCTGCTGCCTGTTCTTCGTGGCTTGCCTGCCTGTTGCTTGTTGCCTGTTGCTTGCTGCCGAATTTCCTTTCGCCCTTTCGCGCCTTCGCCCTTTCGTCCTTCGTGGCTTGCCTGCCTGTTGCTTGTTGCCTGTTGCTTGCTGCCGAATTTCCTTTCGCCCCTTCGCCCTTTCATCCTTTCGCCCTTTCTTCTCTTTTTTGCTCTTATTCCATGAAATTGACGACATAATTATGGGCATTTCGGGAGACGATTTTGCGCACTTGAGTCATTATTTGATGAAATAGAAATATATCT
>JAISDH010000489.1 GCA_031264975.1 Bacteroidales bacterium | reverse complement strand
ATTTCGCGGAATATTTTTTTTGCATTACGATAGGATTTTTCTGCTCCGTAGTATAATTTTCTCTTTTCGCGATAAATGACAGTTGCACCGCCATACATTTCTTCTATTTTTAGATAGGCGTCTTTCGCTGTGTAATAAGCTCTTTTTGCTTTGTGATAAGGAATTCCCGCTTTGCGAAAGGTTCTGTCTGCAAGGAGATAGACTCTTTCCGCTTCGCGATATGTTTTGCTTACAGCGCCTTTCTCTATATTTTCTGTATCTTTCGCTCTATTCTCTACACCATTCGCTCCTTTGTTCTTTTGTCCATTCGCCGCTTCTACAACATTCGCCTCTTCGTCCTTTCGCTCCTTCGCCCTTTCTACAACATTCGTCTCTTCGACGCCATTCGCCCTTTCTACAGCATTCATCTCTTCGACGCCTTTCGCCCCTTCGTCCTTTCGCCCTTTCGCCTCTCCTGCCTTGGTTTCGCGGAATATTCTTTCTGCTTCGCGAAATACTTTTTCCGCTTTGTAATATTTGCTTTTCTCTTCGTGCAATGTTTTTTCTGCTTCGCGATAGATTCTTTCCGCTTCGTGATATTCGGCAAGCTGTTTGCTGTTTATCTCCGGAAAAGAATGATATTGCTTCTGCATGCTTTTACCATTTTTTTTACTATTGTCTTGTCTGTTTAACGAATCAACATGTTTTGTCGATTCTTCCTGTTTCTTTTTATTTGCCGGCGCAAATATTCTAAAGATATTTTTTATATTCAGTAACTTCATTATTCTAATTTTATTTAAAACGGTCAATGCCGTCTTCTCTTCTTCTCTTTTTAAAAGGTAAGCGGAAGATATTTTCTCGCTTAACCATTACCATTAATCATTATTTTCGCTCTTTCAGCTTATTTCCTTCATCTTGTAGCTTGTTCCTTACATCTTAACTCCTTTTCTGCTTCGCAATATATTTTTTATTCCGCAATGTAACGGATTCGCTTCACGATATATTGTACTCTTTATTGCAATATATTTTATTTCTTATAACTTCCTTCTTATCTATTTGTCTATTTGCACGCTAATTTCATTTTTTCTCCCTTGCATCCTGTACTTTCTCCCTGTACCTTATATTTTCTGTTGTCCCAATCAAAACGTCATTATCAGTTAGCGATTAATACTTGTTTGCTTTCGCCCAACAGGCGCGCAGATAACGCAGATTTGAAAAAGAGAAATACAGATAATCTGTGAAAATCTTTTGTATCTGTGTCATCTGCGTGCGGATAAATTGCTTGCTGCTTGTACGTGAGAGAGAAAAGACAGGTAATGAGTTATTTTCTGTTGTTGTAATGCAAATTTATTTGTTCTTTTTTTTGATATTACATAAAATAGTGATACCTTTGCTCCCAAATATTAAAATCTTATTGAAAGATGAAAATACATAGAATTACTATAGTTGGAATATGTTTTGTATTTATCTGTTTTTGTGGATATACACAGACAGGAATTAAGGGAACTGTAACGAATATTAATGCGACAAAGGACAGTATTTCTTTATATAATCCATTGGATGCGAAAGCTCCCATATTGGAAAAAGTTGCAATCGGGAAAAAGGGGACATTTGAATTTACATACAATCCTCCTGAAATTGGATTTTACTTTATTGTTTTTTCGGATAAAAAAAATGTTTTGGTTGTTCTGAATCCCAATAACAATGGACAAATAGAAATTGACGCCTCAACGGGTATGTTGTCCAAAGTGACAAATTCCGAACAAAATGCATTATTAAAGTCCTGTCAGGAACTTCTTGCCGAATATGACGGAAAACAAAAAGCAATAGACCAGGTAGCCGACAAATCTCCCGCGCAAAAGCAACTTGAAAAGCAATTGTTGGATGTAGAGAAATTGGACGCTATTCAAAGTTTATTATCGAAGAACACAGACAATTATGCTTCTGCGGCGTTGGTAGAATATCTCCCCACAGATAAGTACTTGATGATTGTTGATTCCGTATTAACGGCGTTGATAAAAAAATATCCGAATAATAACCTGATAAAGGCGAAATACCAGGAATTGGAATCGGAAAAGAAACTTGCTATCGGATACCCCGCCCCTGAAATTACATTAGCGGATACGGCTGGTAATTTATTCTCTTTGTCTTCTTTGAAGGGAAAAATTGTTTTGATTGATTTTTGGGCTTCATGGTGTAGACCTTGCAGGGAAGAAAATCCTAACGTGGTTCGTATGTATAATACGTACAACAAATATGGATTTGACATATTGGGCGTTTCGCTGGATAATAACAAAGGAAATTGGTTGCAGGCAATTCAAAAGGACGGCTTGGCTTGGAATCATATCAGTGATTTAAAAGGTTGGCAGTCGGCGGCAGGCGCTATTTATGGCGTACACAGTATTCCATTTACGGTTCTTGTCGATAAAAATGGAAATATCCTCGCCAAAGGATTGCGCGGACAAGCCCTGGAACAAAAATTAAAGGAACTTCTTCTACAATAAACTTTTTACCTTGCGATGTCTACGAAATACGAACATTGAAAAGTTACGGGTTTTATTTTATTATATCTAATAGTAAATTATGGATTTATATGATATTGTGATTGCAGGTTGCGGATTGAGCGGGGCTACAAGCGCTCGTTTGTTGGCAGAACAGGGATATAAGGTTCTTGTTGTTGAGCAAAAGAAACATATTGGAGGACAAATCTACGACTATCGAAATGAGCATGGAATAACCCTCCACCGTTATGGTCCGCATATTTTTCATACTAAGATAAAACAGGTATGGGATTTTGTGAATCGGTTTTCCGAATTTTCAAACTTCCAACACCATGTATTAAGTTTTGTAGAAGGCAATTTTATTCCCTTTCCCATTAACAGACAAACTTTGAACCTGCTTTTTGGAGAGAATTTAAAAACAAAAGACGTTTCCGTTTTTTTGCAGCAGGAAGTCCAAAAATCGGAATATAATCCTTCTTTGCCGTCTTTCAGGGATGCGGTTGTTTCGCAGGTTGGGGCACGTTTATATACTTTGTTTTTTGAGAAATACACCGAAAAACAATGGAATTGCAATCCCGATACCCTTTCTTCCGAATTGGCAGGAAGGATTCCGGTGAGAGATAATAACGACTGTCGTTATTTTTCCGACAAATATCAGGGAATGCCTGTTAATGGATATACGGCAATGGTTAACAATATGCTGGCACATGAAAATATACATGTATTATTGGGTTGTAATTATGAGAGCATTAAAAATCAGCTATCGGCAAAACTATGTGTTTATACGGGAGAATTGGACAGGTTTTTTGATTACCGGTTTGGGAAATTAACCTATCGTTCTGTGAAGGTAGAATTTAAAACATACGAACAGGAATTATTCCAACCGGCGCCTGTCGTGAATTATCCCAATGATTATGACTACACCCGCATTACGGAATTTAAACAGATGACCGGCGAAAAATCAAACAAAACAACTGTCTGTTATGAATATCCTTCTGATGACGGATTACCGTTTTACACAATGCCCAATCAGGAAAATCAACATTTGCGGGAACTGTATATGAAGGAAGTAAAACAGCTTGAAATGACGGGAAAATATCTTTTTATCGGTCGTTTGGCAGAGTACAAATATTATAATATGGATTTAGCCATCGAATCGGCTATGAAACGCATAGGTTTATGGTTAAAACACTGATTCGTTTTTATTACTTGCGTTATCGGAATTTAATTCTCTATGGAATTATCGGGGGAATAAGCGCAAGCGTAGATTTTGGTATTTATACTTTGTTATGCAAATACGGAGTAAATTATCAGATTGCCAATTTGATTAGCGTTCATTGCGGTATCTTTTGCAGTTTTCTGCTTAACAGGTCGTATAACTTTAGAATAAAGGACAGGGTTTTACTGCGTTTTCTTTCTTTTTATATCATTGGTTTGTCGGGGTGGCTATTAAGCGCCGCTTTATTACATGTGATGGTATCTATAAAAAGTTTGGATGAGATTTTCGCGAAATTACTGTCAATCGTCGTTGTTGCCATTTCACAGTTTTTATTGAATAAATTTATAACATTTAAAAAATCAAAATCATGACAAATGAAACTTTATATATTGTAATGCCCGCTTACAATGAAGAAGCCAATATAGAAGCGGTGATTCAACAATGGTATCCTGTTGTTGAAAGATTAAATAATGAAAGCCGTTTATTAATAGTCAATGACGGGAGCAAAGATAAGACAGGCGAGATATTGGATGCTTTAACCGGAAAATATCCGCTTTTAATTCCCATAACTAAACCCAATTCAGGACACGGAGCAACGTTGCTCTTTGCCTATCGCAAGGCAATAGAAGCCAAAGCCGATTACATCTTCCAGACAGATTCCGACGGACAAACCAATCCTGATGAATTTTGGATGTTTTGGGATAACAAAACCGACTATGATTTTCAAATCGGTTCACGCAACGCACGTCAGGACGGATTTGGGAGAGTGGTTGTTACCAAAGTATTGCGTTTGTTGGTTTGGGCTATCTTCGGAACGTGGGTAAAAGACGCCAATACCCCCTTCCGACTAATGAAAACAGAACGATTAATTCCTATCTTGAAGATAATCCCCGAAGATTTCTTCTTATGCAATGTTGTTATCAGTACGATTGCCGTAAAATGGAAAGAACGCTGTAAATGGCGTCCCATTACCTTTAAACCTCGACAAGGCGGAATTAACTCTATCAATTTTAAACGTATCTTTAAAATCGGTATCAAAGCGATAAGCGACTTCAGAATGATTAACAGAAATATGAAAAAGAGATAGGGTGTAGGAGAGAAGGGGAGAGAATAACGATTAGTGATTAATAGCCTTTGTTTTATTTCCTTGTTCACTTGTCTACTCGTTTGCTTATACCTTGTTACTTCTACCTTACATCTATGCTTTACACCTTACACCTTATTTATTGTTTTAAAAATTTTCCTTGATAGCTTTCTTTGGCTGTTCTTACATGATACATGTATATCCCCGACGCAAGGTTATTTACCGGCGCTATTTCCTGATTATTTATTTCCCTACGGATTAGCGCCTTCCCCTGCATATCGTAAAGCGTAAAAGTAGCACGAACTACATTATCCGGTAGAACAATAGTTATATTATCTGTTGCCGGATTAGGATAAACGGACACTCCTGCTGTCTGAATATCTTTTATTCCTACATTTCTAACAGTGTAGCTTGCTATAACCTTTGCCGTATAGGAATAATTGGACACAATAGCAGGATTTGTAATTTCGACGGTATAGACGCCCTCTGTTAGAAAGGTAAACATACCGCCGGTAACGGTATAATCGGTATTAGCGATAGCTGTATCATTGTCTTTGCTTATCTTAAATGTACTGCCAGCGCCATTAAAGACCGTGTCTACCGGTATGGGTATATTCAAGCTCACTGTTGCCGCAGCTAAAGTTTGTGTTCCCAATCTTGCATTAATTGAACTGTTTACCTGCTGCGATGCGGCATATAAATCAGCTAAGGGAATCGCATTGTTGTCGCAATTCAAACTGCTTAATACGGTATTATGACTTACATCCAAACTGTTTAATTGATTGTTGTTACAGGTAATATAAGTTAGTAACATATTGGCGCTTACATTCAAATTAGTCAATTGGTTCGCCCCGCAAATTAAATACGTCAATGCCGTAGCGCCGCTTACGTCCAAAGACTGTACGGAATCTTCATAAATATCCAAATAACTAAGAAAACAATCGAAAGTATCGCCTGTAATATTTACTGTATATGTTCCGGTAACGCCATAAGTATGGGATGGCGATACATTCAGATTTGTACCGTTTCCTGTACAGGTTACTGTTTGGCTGTTGTCTCCCCAATTGACGGAGAATGTTTTTTGATGATCGGCGCGAATGTCAAAACTTTTATTGCTGTTTGCTTCGGCAATCCATGTAAAGGAAATCGTCTGGTTAGATGGCGTTCCTGCAATATATGTTGCTATTATTTTTGCCGGATGGGTAGGCATGGAAAAGATAAGAGGATTTGTAATTTCGACGGTATAAATGCCGCTTGTTAAAAAGGTAAACGCCCCGCCGGTAATGGTATAGTCTGTATTTTGAACTGCTTGACCATTCTCTTTGTTCACCGTAAAAACAGTATAGACGCCATTAAAAACAGTATCTACTGCGACAGGCGTATTTAAAGGGACTGTTGTTCTCGGTAAGGTTTGTGTTCCCAACACTTTAGAAGATATAGTACCTATTTGCGATAACGCATATATATCAACCAAAGGAATCGCATTATTATAGCAATACAAGTCTCTTAATGCCATATTATTACTTATATCCAACCCTGTCAATTGATTATTATTACAATGAAGAGAAGCTAATGACGTATTGGCGCTTACATCCAAATTTGTCAATTGATTATTGCTACAATACAAATCCCTTAATGCCGTATTTTTGCTTATATCCAAACTGGTTAATTGATTATTTGTACAGTCCAAATATTCCAATGCCGTATTGTTACTCATGTCCAGACTGGTCAGTTGATTATCTGAACAAAACAATTTTGTTAATGCACTGTTTATGTTCAAAGATTGTATGGAATGGTTATAAACAGTCAACTCTATAAAACGACAATCAAGCGTATTACCTGTAATCATTACCGTACAAGTTCCGACATGGTTATAGGTATGTGATAGCCATACGCGTACATCCCCTTTTCCTGTATAGGTAGTATCCGGACTGCTATCTCCCCAATTTACTGAAAAGGTTTTATTGCCAGTGGCACAAATGATAAAACTTTTAACGCCGACATTGACCGGCCATGTAAAGGAAATCGTATCCTGTGCCGGTAGCGTAAAATAGGCTGTAAAACTTAAAGATAAAAATAAAAGTAATTTCTTCATGATAACTTAACTGTTGATTTAATTTAAAATTCCCTCTACTCGTATGGCTTTTCGTGGGAAGTAATTCCGCCCATTTTTGAGGTTTCTGCTCCGCTAATTCAAAAAAGTAGACACATAAACAAGTATTTTCCTTTCTTTCTATGAATTACTTTCGATATTCACCGCTTCGTTTTAGGGTTAATTCGGGCAGAAAACTTGCGCCTTGCACCTTTTATCTACTGTTTTAATATTTTTCCTTGATAACTTTCTTTTTCTATTCCTACATGATATATGTATGTACCCGATGCAAGATTGTTTATGGATACCGCCTCTTTATTGTTTACTTCTTTACAGATTAATACCTTCCCTTGCATATCGTAAAGCGTAAATACCGCATGATTTACATGTTCCGGCAGAACAATATGTATATTGTTCGTAGCAGGATTGGGATAAATGGATATTCCCGCTATCTGAATATCTTTTATTCTTGCATTTTTTCTAACAGCGTAGCTTGCTATAATTTTTGCCGGATAGTCAGAATTGGACACAAGAGCAGGATTTATAATTTCGACAGTATAAATACCTTCTGTTAGAAAGGTAAACATGC
>JAISDH010000313.1 GCA_031264975.1 Bacteroidales bacterium | reverse complement strand
GTTTTCGGTCGTAACCACTCCGCAAGGTTCGTCAGTGGATTTTGCCGTTTGTTCGTATGTCCGGTTGAAATTCTTTGTTACGCCGTAATATGCCGACAGGAAATTATCCTTGCCGCCCGAAAATGCGAGATGAAAGCCATCCGGGTGCATGGATAGCGCCAGCGGCTCAGCCTTGCGCATAAGCGCTATGGAGTAATCTATTTTTGCTTGTAAACTCATCATTTTTCAAAGTAAAACTTTATAGGCTCATCGCTTATTACGAACCCGCCCAGACGGTGCAAGATTCGCAAATTCTGTGTTTTGAGAAGCTGCTTTTTCGACTTCTCAAGCCACTCCCTCACAACTTCAATGTTCCATTCAGCCTTATACCTATTGCACTCGGCACAGGCGGGCATCAGGTTGTCTAAACTTCCGTCCGGCTGTTTTCCTTCTAACTTATCCCATATTTGTGCTTTAAAATGGTCGACTTGGAATGTTTTAAAATCCAATTCAACGCCACAATAGGCACAGCGGCCATCGTACTTATCAAACACTAATTTTCGTATCTCTTTTTTCATGCCAATTCCGTTAAATGTTTTTGTAGTAATGATACAGGTCTTTTTTGGTCATCTTAGTAGTTTTATTTATAATATTTCTGAGCCTCTTAGTAGTTGGTTCGTATGCCTTGATAAACTCATCGTCTGCACATTCTGATAATGTGTTTATCAAGTCAATGCAATCCCCAATAGCTTTCAGTTCAGCTTTGGATACATATATGTTTTTTCCTTTCATAAAAACATTCCTAATTCGTCCCTTAGCCGTGTCTCGGCTAATTTGATGGACGCGGGGTTTAACTCTATTATGATGAAATTTCTGTTCAGCGCATCGCCTTGTATGATGGTGTTGGGAGTCATTTTAAATGGCCGTTAATCGTTTCCATAAACTCCTCCACCGACCGGCAAATGGCATATCCGTATCCGCTCATCAACGCCCGCCTCTCGAAGTCTTTTTGTGCGGGCGACTGCCGGCCTTTTGCCGTCTTCATTTCAATAAACAGCCCATGATAAATGGCCGAAGGCATGGCAAGGAACAGGTCGGCTGTCCCAACGGTATAGCCCATATTTTTCATTCGTTTACCAATGATAGCCCTTTTTGTTTTGTTGCCGCCAAAAACATATCCTGCCGGAAAAGATAATAGCATTAATCCAGGGTATTGTAATCGAAACCAATTAACACAAGAGCTTTGAATGGAGTCTTCAATTCTGTTCATAATGGAATTTGTATTTTTTGTATTTGCTTTTTTCCCCATGTAAAACCCGTTGGACATGCCTTCTATCTATATTTTCCGACCTACACATTTCTCTGATAGATTTGTATGTTCGACTTCCGTTATCATCTTTTATGGATATTGCCTTTTTAAATCCATTATCACAAGGTTTTTCCAACCCTATTCTATAAGCATGTTTCATGTTTTCCGAGCCACTACACCATTCTAAATTTTTGAAATGATTGTCTGTTTTAATACCATTGATATGGTTTATCTGTTCTTTGTCTTCAGGATTTGGAATGAAAGTAATTGCAACAAGTCTATGAATAGATAAATGACAGACTTTGTTATGATTTGTAAGCGCAGTTCTTAAATAACCACAATTTGTAAGAGCGGGCTTTAAAATTTTATCTCTACGCTTTTGATTATTACCAAACAAGCTTTTTACTCTACCAAGATTACTTATTTGATATAATCCCTCGTATTCAGGTATATCTTTCCAAATTTCTTCCATGATTCTTAAATTTTAGAAATTTGATGATTAATAATATTGTCATTCCCCTTAACGAGATAAATGCCTCCGCCGGTAGCATTATTATCACTTATCACGTTACTGTTTACAATAAAGTGTACATGCAACTCCACCTTGCCGTTAAGTTGCTGTAATAGTTGTAAAATGATTTGGGGAACTTGCTGCGGGTCGGCAGCTTTCAAAAGGTTTTCCGTTTCGTGGAATAACGTTGCTGTATTGGTACTGTTCTTCGCAATACTGCAATCTTTCATTGTTCTTGCCATGAATGAAAAATTAAAGTACTTAAATGAAGAAAGGCTATCTTTCTCCGTTCTGGCAAGAACAATTACTGACTTTGCAGTGCAGCAACCATTGGAGATTGATAGCCTTATGTCTGCAGCGTATAATGCTGTATTTGCGGCAATAAAAACAGCCACACATACAAAAGTCAAATATATTGTTCTTGCCTTGAACGCTACAAATGTACTATAATTTTTCATTCTACACAAATTTTTAAACGATTTTTCAATGCTTTGTATCTTATGCATTGTTGTTGTATTTTACTTTCTTCGTGCTGCATGGTTTTTACTTAAATGTGATTTTCATAATGTTCTACAAATTCATCCCAATACCTGTCTTCCGGGTTTGGGAGCACTACGCCAAGCTCCGTATTGGCGAATTGCTGTATGCGCTCCAAGTAGTCGGTCATTTGCTTTGTGTCGAGCCCTGTGGTAGATTTCGGCACGATGATTTGATATTTGTTAAATACGAAGCGCTCATCAACGCCCAGGAAATGCTGTTTAAAATATTCATGCAATGTGTCTTTGTG
>JAISDH010000296.1 GCA_031264975.1 Bacteroidales bacterium | reverse complement strand
CGGATAGGCTTGAAACGAATATCGTATACTTTTTGTATTTCCTGGAATATCTCCAGATTATGTTTTGCAATATCCGAAATATCCGGATTGGAAAAGGCAGGACGTCCTCCCGCAATGTTTCTCCACGACGCGCCTCTTTCCGCGTTAAGCAATATCGGCTTCATACCCGCTTCTGAAAAATAACGGAATAAAGCGCTTCCTGCAATGCCTCCTCCGGCTATCACAACTTCGGTAGCTATCTTTTTTACTGTTTTGTTTTCTCCGATAATAAAAACTTCTTTTGCCTTCGGATTACACAAATCGCCCAATGAAACCTGATTCGAAAGAGGTCCGCGGGGAGTGGCGTCTCCCAAAACTTCAATACCACGCGATTGCAATAATTGTTTTGCGCGAGCAATACAGCGTTTTCCCCTGCAGGAACCCATTCCCAAACGGGTAACGTGTTTCAATTCATCAACAGAAATATAGGTACGTTCTCCTATCATTTCAAGCAATTCGTCAATAGGAACGTCGTCGCAATGACAAACCAATGATTGTCCTTTTATATCCGGCGCCGGTTGTAAAGACAAAGGTTTCGGGTAGGACGATTTCACAATAAATCCTTTTACCTGCGTCAATGCTGTTCCGGAGACAGTGGTTGCCTTTACTCTGGCAATGTTGGTTTTGTTGTTCTTTTTGAGAATTTTTTCAATAACGCCTTCTCCTGTTTTTTGTCCGTTGTTATCGACAAGAAAAACTTCCGCGCCTTCTTCCGCTTGATACTCTATCGGCAAAAACAGTTGATTCTTACTTATATTATATCCAAATATCGCCAAACCCGGACATTGGTAAACACATTCCATACATCCAATACATTTATCATAGTCAATAAGAGGAACAGTGGAGGTGCTTGATTTTGTAATAGCCTTGTACTTACAGGAAAATGCGCACGGATTGCAGGCAAAGCCATAGGTACAATCTATCTGTACAAATCCCTTTGCGTTCATTCTTTCTTCGTCCGGCAAGGCAGGAGCGTCCAAAATACGGACAGGGTGTTGTTGCGAATCAATATATTCTTTGGATATTTCCAAATATTCATTGTAATTAAAACGGATATTCATTGCTTGAGCAATTTCGTATGCTACCTGTTTCCCACGAACAACCGCGCTGGTACCTTCTCCAATACGGATAGCGTCTCCGGCTCCGTATGTATTTTCTCCGAATATTTCTTTTCCTTTGATGAGTAATTGATTATCGGGAACTAAACCGGTACAGATATTGATAATATCTATTCCGTCAATCATTTTTTCCGTTCCCGGTACGGGTTTAAAATCTTTGCACGCTGCGACAATGGCTCCTGTAATACCGTCATAGTTTTTATTGGGGATAGCTTTTAAAAGAATGTGCGAAGTCATAATCGGAATCCCCAACCGCCGCACTCGATTTGCCTGAACAGGAAATCCGCCTTCGCAGGGCTGCGCTTCTACAATGGCTTTGATAGTCGCACCCGCCTGCATCCCTTGATAGGAAGTAAGATAACCAATATTTCCCGCGCCAACCGTGAGAATATTTTTTCCCAAAAGAGTATGTTCCTGATTCATCATTTTCTGAAAAACAGCGGCAGTATATACGCCCGGAACGTCGTCGTTTTCAAAACTTGGGGTAAAAGGAACGGCGCCGGTTGCGATTACCATATATTGAGCGTCTATATAGGAAATCTCCTGCGTATGAATGTTTTTTATGGCAACGCGTTTCCCTTCCAATATATCCCACACCGTAGAATGAAGAATAATTCCTTCGTGATCATCTCCTGCCAATGTTTTTGCAATATCAAAACCGCGCATTCCTCCATATTTCTTTTCCTTTTCAAAAAAGAAAAACTGATGTGTCTGCATATTGAACTGACCTCCAATAACGGCATTGTTATCAACGACCAGATTCGGGATATTAAATTCGTTCAACTTCTCACGGCAAGCCAAACCCGCAGGACCTGCTCCTACGATGATTACCGTTGTCTTGTGGATGTTTAATTTCGTTTGAGGATTTTCATAAGAATTAGGTTTGTAGTTATCAGGAATTTCTTTTACTTCCTTAACGTCGTCCACGTTTGTCATACAAATACGTCGAACAACGCCGTCTACAAGCATTTCGCAAGCGCCGCATTTCCCAATACCGCAAGCCAAACTTCTTTTACGACAGGAAACGCTCTTACTGTGTACCGGATAACCCGCCCGATGTAAGGCTGCTGCAATTGTATATCCTTTGGTTCCCTGTATCTGTTTTCCGTTGTATAAAAATACAACAGGTTCTTCTTCTTTTATAGATAAAATCGGATGATTTTTTATTTCATACATATTTTTATTTCATTTATTATTAGTTGTATAGAAAAAATAAGAATAGAATATTTTGAAGTGCAAAGAAAGCAAAAAATCAATATCAAGTGCAAAAATACACAATTAATTGCAATGCCTTGCCAAAAATTACAGAAGAAAATAAATCTTACCCGCCAAATCGACACATTACTACGATAGAAGAAATATAATCGGTCTTCAATGATAATAAGATTTTCGGAGTTATTTCCAATGACTTTTTTGTTTTTTTACCTTATCTTTTATGTAGTTATTGAACAGCTACTTTCCCCTGTCTTTCGTGTTACTTTCTTTCACTATACGGAATAAATAATTCAGAAAACACTATAAAAATAAAAAAAATATAGATATGATACAATATGTATATTTACTCCCCGTTATGTAGGCGTGTGAATGTGTAATTTATTACGCTTGTATTTTAGCAAAGAGGTTGCCGCCCGGCAACCTCTTTCATTTTATGGATATTACGAGAGATGAATAGAAAAGGGTAACACGCAGATGACGCAGATTTGAAGGATTTGCGCAGATACTCTGTGTTTATATTTTATATCTGCGTTGTCTGCGTGCTTATTGAGACGCTTTAAAAGGCAAGCAATAACGCAAAAGCTCGTCCATTTGTTTACTCATCTACTTTCATATAACTTCAAATCTATCTATTATGCTGTACGCAATCTATTTTTATTCATTTCCCGTTAGGGAAACCATATCAATAGAAAAACGCGTGTCGCCTGTCTTCTCTTCTCCGTAGGGGAATCATATCAAGGAAAAAGAGATGAATACCCTAACGGGCAATAAAGCGGCTCTGTCTATCTTTCGTTCTATTGATATAAATGCCCTAACGGGCAATACTCAAAAACCAGACCGCGCAAAGTATAACAACAAATCATTTACAAATCTAAAAAAGTTATTTTCCTTTTTGCATTTATCGCGGATTAATGGGCGACTAATCATTAAAAAAGGGCTACCCCTTTTTTACAGAGCAGCCCAAATCAAAAATGTTTTTAAATATAAAACACAAAACAACAATGAAAATTCTTTTAACCGAGTTTGCAAGTTCTGCGTAAGCTATCAGCTTACGCAGAACTTCACTTACTCGTCTATTCGTCATTAACAACTAATCGTTAATCACTAATCATCATTCGTTTAACCAAGCGTTGACCTTTATATTCTATGGAATAGAA
>JAISDH010000048.1 GCA_031264975.1 Bacteroidales bacterium | reverse complement strand
GTACCGAGAGACGCTTTTATATTTCCGTCTATAACGCCGTCCCAGACAAAATACCCTTCCGTTTCCAATAGTTGATTATTAACGAGGGTTTTCAGTCTTTTCCCGGCAACGTTATAGATATGTATACTTGCACGATACCCCGGTTGAGGGAATGAATAGGCTATGTTTACATTGTCGTTATATCCGTCATTATCCGGAGAAAATAGTTCCGGATATACTTCAAAGTAAGAAGTTTGGGTTATATTGTCGCTGTAAGAAGAATTTTTATACCCGGGCGTGGCATATCCTGCTGTGGAAGCGGCAGAGTGCCAGTTGAAATTATCCTGGGTCTTACGCTCAAAATTGATACGTTCCAAACTCACTCCTTCCGTAGACTTTAGCAGCGGGTAGTGCATGCTTTCGTGGTACGTAAACAAGTCAATAATGTCCAAATTATGCAGTAAAATGACCGTTCCCTGCGTATTGGAATAAGTCGGAAGGGAATTCATGGCGATAAAATTGTCCGGATATGGACAATAGTATTGTTCCTGTATTGTTTTTGGTTGGGTTGTCAAAACCATATATTGTCGAGGAAACAACTGTGTCCCTGACGGAGAAACAACTTTACCAGTATCCATACTGCCGTCGTTTTTATAGCTTGAAAGTCGCAAAAAACGTAAGTCTATAATCTTGTTGGAACGATTGTATATTTCTACAAAATCAACGCCGTCTTCTTTGGGATTAAACAACACTTCATTAATAATAATATCATTCTCCCTGGGATAGGTAGCATATCCAAACGAAACAAATGATTGTATCGGAATGGTATTTTCTACACAATCGAAAAGCGTATCTGTGATTGTCAAAGTGTAAATAGTTTCAGGAACTAAAGTATCGGAAAGAGTAACATAAACAGAACGCCAATCGTTCGCAATGGAAATAATACTGTCTATTTGTAGGGAGTGAGAGAATTGATAAGTGTTTTTATTCATTAGTTTATCCGGCAGCATAGGTTCTGAAAAATGAATAGCGATTGCGTTTTCTCCTTCGTATGTAACTCTGTCCAATGCAGGATTAATAACGTCGGGATTATATTTGGAAATGGAGTTTCCATTGCAGGGAGTTCCGCCTCGGTTGTCTTGAGAAGAAGACCAGTTGTTTTGTCCTTCGCAAGGGTTGTTTATATCTATCATCTCCAATGACCAGCCGCCGCTTTTCTTTGTATTGTTTTCATGCCACGAATCCGAAAAAGAAACAAAATGAATAAGATTATCCTCGTTATCCTTCAACTGTATTGTCTGACCACCGTCTGTGATTTGCATACTTGAAACTGTCGCAATATCTCCATATCCGGTAAACAAACTTGCATTGCTTGCGGAGGTTATCAGCAAGTAACCATTTGCCGCTATAGTAATGTTTCCCAATGTACGTAAACTATTCCCAATCTGTAATGCCCAGCCGTCCAAGTTTACGGGGAGATTTAGACGATTTCTAAGTTCAATATATTCTGCTTCCGGAAGGTTAACGGCAGGAGACGGTTTTGCCATAATTTCCGATATGACAATGTCAAATGCATTAAAGTTTGCAACATAACCAAACGAAACAAATGACTGTATCGGGATGGCATTTTCTACACAATCGAAAAGTGTGTCCGTAATTGTCAAAGTGTAGATAGTTTCAGGAACTAAAGTGTCGGAAAGAGTAACATAAACAGAACGCCAATCGTTCGCAATGGAAATAATACTGTCTATTTGCAAGGAGTGAGAGAATTGATAAGTGTTTTTATTCATCAGTCTGCCAGGCAACATGGGTTCTGAGAAGTGAATAGCTATTGTGTTTTCTCCTTCGTATGTAACCCTGTCCAATGCAGGACTAATTATGTCGGGATTGTATTTTGAAATGGAGTTTTCACTGTGGGGAGTTCCGCCTCGGTTGTCTTGTGAAGATGACCAGTTGTTTTGCCCTTCGCAGGGGTTGTTTATATCTATCATCTCCAATGACCAGCCACCGCTTTTCTTTGTATTATTTTCATGCCACGAATCCGAAAAAGAAACAAAATGAATCAGATTATCCTTGTTATCCTTCAATTGTATTGTTTGACCAGCGTCTGTGATTTGCATACTTGAAACTGTTGCAATATCTCCATAGCCGGTAAATAAACTTGCATTGCTTGTGGAGGTTATCAGCAAGTAACCATTTGCCGCAATAGTAATGTTTCCCAATGTTCGTAAACTGTTTCCAATCTGTAATGTCCAACCGTCCATGTTTACGGGGAGATTTAGACGATTTCTCAGTTCAATATATTCTGCTTCCGGCAGGTTAACGGCAGGAGAAGGTTTTGCCATAATTTCTGATATGACAATGTCGAATAACTGAGATTGGTACAATAAGAAATGAAAAACGGTGTCATCCATTATATTTCCTGAAATATCCATAATATTATGTATAGACAACGACAGAGAAATATTGACAGGAAGAGGATTAGCGTATTGTATCGTTATTTGTGACAGACTTCCTTCGGAAAAGGAAACAGCGGACGGATAACCTATGCCATTATCTATCTCGAAATTCGTAATGACCAGACAAGCAGAATCAATTATTTCATCGAAGACAATTGTGATTTCTTCTTTTGTATTTTCATCTGGTATAATATTCGTTATTTGCGGAGGAGTAGTGTCCTTGTAAATGATACTGCCATAAATATCATCAAAATAAAATCTGTTGCGGTTCGTAACCGTATAATAACATACCAAACCGGTATAGTTAAACAGGGTTAGTGTAGAGTCGATACAACGGGTTTCTTCTTTTAATATAGATTTTCCAATGTCGGAACAATACAAAACCCATTCCCCTAAAGCAGAGCGGGTAACTTTTACCCATATATCGAAACTGCCGGCAATGGCGCCACCGGTTGCGCTACATAATAATGTATGTACTCCTCCTTGCTGGCGATACAACCTCACGGCATCATTATTTGAACTTTCACCAAATCGCAAATAATATCCTTGAACGCCTGTATCTAATAGATTATTTCGGTCGGACGTCAAATAGACTTTTGCATAATTGTTGTCGGAAGGCGAGAAATTCTCACGAATCCAAAAACTCCATTCCATATCCTCGTTTACATTGGATAGATACAATGTCGTTGACAGATATGCTTGCCCCGCCCCGGAAGCATTTAATTGCAATTGAGATTGTAAATTTACAGTAAAACTGTCTACATTCCCGCTCCATGCCGGATTATTTATCAAATCTCCGTCATTGAAATCGTCCCATACCTGGGCTTTTGAAAGGAAAAATATTGAAAAATAAATTATAAATAAGATAGTTCGTTTCATGCGTTTTTTGTTTGTAAAGTTTGTAAAGGTAGCATTTTATCGCATACAACTGTAATATTTGTGAAAAATAATTT
>JAISDH010000222.1 GCA_031264975.1 Bacteroidales bacterium | reverse complement strand
GGTTTTGCTCCGCCAAGGGGTCTGCCACATGCCATCTGCCGATCACCGGGTCGTAGAATCGCGCTCCGTAATCCAGCTGGTCGAAAACAATACCTCCAAGAACATCATTCTGTAACTCTGTCCCGTTGTAAAGGTATTTATTTTTAGCGATGTTTGCAACCGTTGCATGCGTTAAGCCGAAGGGGAAATAATCGTTGGCCTGCTGTACCGCAGCCGAGGCGTTCAGTACCGCGCGTACGTTGCCCAGATGGTCGGTCAGGTTAAACTGGAAGCCGTATGCGCCTCCGCTGTATAAGGCCAACCCTTCGGGGTGTATCACGTATTCGGGCGTAAGGTCGGCTTTATATACCATATTGCCGCAGTAGTAGTTTACAACGGCTCCGTTCTTCTTTTTCGCCAGCTTTTCGCCTGTTGTATCCTTTCAGGTAAACAAAAAGAGGTAGCAATTTTCTGCTACTTTTAAAAAATCAAGGCAAATACCAAGGTTTTCCAGGATACCAACCATTAGGATTAATTATAGGAATTCCTCCAACAATAAAAAAAATATAAAGAAGAAGGATAATTATTATAGCATATATAATCTTTTCGGTTGTACTAATTTTTCTCTTTTTTTCTTTTTTCATTTCCAATAATATTGAAATAATGGTTAGAGAAATAAGGTTGTTCTTCAACTTTTATAATTTTTGCATTTTTAAAATCGAAATTACGTATGACTTGTTCCTTGGGAGAAATTCCCATCTCATTTTTAATTAAAATCTTTTGAAAATTATATCCGGCCATTTGATTGGCATAATTCTGGCGTTCACTAACAGTAGCATTTAACTCAGGTACTTGCGGTGCTTCCAAATCTCCTACGCGAGTATTATATTCTTGTTCATACGCGTTTTGAGCATTATTAAAAGCAGTTTGATCAGCAGGGTTTGAAAATACTATAGAATTTTTTGTTTCCATTGTCGGAGAACTATTAGACGCATTTATAAATATTGAAACATTTTTTAAAATATATTCTCCTGATTCAATTGCTCTTGCCCAATTACGTCCTGTATTATTTCCTGCAGACATTTGTGAGCTATTTCCTCCTGCTGTTGTATATGTTTCGACATATGCCGGACTAAATCCTCCCCTCTGGCCAACCCCCTGGTAAGTGGTTATCCGTTGAAAGGATCTATTTTGCATTTGCGCTCGGTTCATTGTGTAAATTTGCCGATTATTATAGTTAATGGGTCTGGGTACTGGCCTGAATATTCCTCTCATCCCATCAGGGTCAACAAACCGTAACGGATTGTTGTAACAGTAAGCATAAGGGCTCCACCTGCGGTTTTGTTCTGCCATTGGGTCAACCGCATGCCATCTGCCGATAACAGGATCGTAAAAGCGCGCTCCGTAGTCCAACTGGTCAAAAGCAATGCCTCCAAGAACATCATCCTGCAATTCTTTACCGTTGTAAAGGTATTTATTTTTAGCTATGTTTGCAACCGTTGCATGCGTTAAGCCGAAGGGGAAATAATCGTTGGCCTGCTGTACCGCGGCCGAGGCGTTCAGTACGGTGCGCACGTTGCCCAGGTGGTCGGTCAGGTTAAACTGGAAGCCGTATGCGCCGCCGCTGTACAGCGCCAACCCTTCGGGGTGTATCACGTAGTCGGGCGTAAGGTCGGCTTTATATACCATATTGCCGCAGTAGTAGTTTACAACGGCTCCGTTCTTCTTTTTCGCCAGCTTCTCGCCCTTTGCCGAGTAAACGTATTCAATACTGTCGCCGCCCTTGCGTATTTTTGCAGGCAGGTTCAACAGGTTATATTCGATGGCAAAGCCGCGCATGCCGTCTTTTACAGTATTTCCGTTATTGTCGTAAACGTATTCGTCGGGATAAGCGACGCCATTCCTGTTCAGCGCCGCTATCGGGAGGTTTTTGCATTATTTATTCAAAATCAGGATAAAAAATATCATATTCTCCTGTTCGCAGTCGGTGAACAATACTTGTGGGATTTATAACAACCCCTATTTCAGCTTTTCTATTTTCTCCGTTAAGCTTTCCAACACGAGTAAACTTTTCACCATTAATTGCCATACATACCATACTTAAAATCGCCTAATTTGAAATATTATCTTTACTTTTGATTAATATGTTGGAAGTTTTGTATAATTAATTTTTTTTCTTTAGAAAAAAGGATAATCAAATCACTTCCATTCATCAATAATTTATCTCTACCAATCCTTTTTACATACTTTAAAGAAGGTGCTGTATTATTGTCATTTGTAGGTATATATAAAGGTTTTCCAATCCTGTTAAAGAAAAACATTTCTTTGTATATAATAGCGATAATTATGAAATTGTTGGAAACTAAAACTTCCATTTGTTTTCTGTCTGGCGAAATAGGTATCTTTACTTGATAGTTTTTATAAAAAGAAGTTGTATTCAATGGAGCATGTTGCACTTCTACAGTAACAAGTTTTAATTCATGTTTTATGTGTTTTTTATTTATATTTGTTATAATCGTATGTAGATAATAATAATTTATACAACTAGATACCGCCAAATATAAAAAAAAAGAGGCAATAAATGGTGTTATATAGTCTATAATTCCATGGGTAAGCGTATATATAGATGTTGCTCCAAATAAAATAAATATTAGGAAATAAATTAATATACTTTTTTGTTTAAAAATTGAGTAAAAGAAATACATATCATTGGTATACAAATTCTTCATTATTTTATAATATTATAATTTAAATAATAATCATATTTCCTCTGCATACTTTCTTCCTTTTTTCTTTGCACAACATCTTTTATACCATGAGTTTTTATATTAAAAAGGGGAAGGAAAAGAAATGGAATAGGAGGTGATGCTAGTTCCGATATAATTCCAGCGATAGCAACTATTGATGAATCATCTCCTGCTGGTTTTGCCATTCTTCTATAAAACTCATCGGGCATGTTCGGGAAGTGTTTATCTTTGTATGCTGTTTTAAAATTTTGTCTTAATTCGGACGAATTAATATCAGTATACTTATTATTTTCTTCTGATACAACCAATGTTTGATTTTCTGTTTTAAAAATAGTAGGGAATCCCTCTTTCCACTCTGCTCCTGTCTCTATGGATATTGATGAAAATGTAAGATACTGATCTCCATCCTTTGTTGATTCCTGTTTGAATAAAGTAGCAGTATTCCCAACAATACTCAAATGCTCAGTTCCTGTTCTTATCCATTTCTTACCATCATCATCTATATGTTCCGCTTCCGTATAATTCTGGATCCACTTGTAATCTCCCTTCTCATCGCCATACCAGTCGTCCAGCATTCCATTGGGGTCAATCCGGTTTATTGGATTGTTACTGCCATAGGCAAACGGGCTAAGTCCGCGGTTTTATTCTGCCATTGGGTCAACCGCATGCCATCTGCCGATCACCGGGTCGTAAAAGAGCGCTCCGTAATCCAGCTGGTCGAAAACAATGCCTCCAAGAACATCGTTTTGTAATTCTTTCCCGTTGTAAAGATATTTGTTTTTAGCGATGTTTGCAACCGTTGCATGCGTTAAGCCGAAGGGGAAATAATCATTGGCCTGCTGTACCGTAGCCGAGGCGTTCAGTACAGTGCGTACGTTGCCCAGGTGGTCGGTCAGGTTAAACTGGAAGCTGCCCAAAATTCAGAGAAAAAATGAGTAGGAATAAAAGGGAAACAACAAAAATATTGCCGAAAAAGCTATTTTTTTAGCAGCTTTGCAGCTAAAATTAAAAATTCTCCTCAAAAGCAAAAACCCGATTTTGCGGGCTTTTGCTTGCTAACTCTCACCATTAACTCGCATATCATACAATTTTCTGGTTGTAATGTTTATACGAATAGACCAAAAATTATATCCGCCGTCTTTAATAGAAATAATGTCATACGAAGGGTTTTGAACTCCATCATAGGCATATTCTTTTTTGATCAGATTTAGCCATATAACTATTTCTTTATTATCTGTTAAATATCCGACATATTGGCGTACATAATTTTTTAGTGTTTTCTTGTTTATTGGCGGCTTTTTGTATTGTTGCTGATTGAACTTTACATAATCAGAGCAAATACTGTCTTTTAGTATTTTTTCCGCTTGCACAATATCTTCTTCGCTTGGTGTATAGCGATTTTGCTCAGGTGGAAATCCCCAAATAGAGTGTTCTTTTGGGAAAATATAACCCTTATATCCTTTTTCTTTTACATTCATAGAACTTTGTGCTAATATAGAAATATTTATTATCATAAGTTCTATAATTATTAGAATAACTTTTGTCATTTTAGCGGTAATTGAGAGGTATATTTATTGGTAGAGGTAAAAAGGGTACTCTAACAGACATTATTAACGACGGTCCCGTACCAACAGGAACTCCCGTTGTCATATTTATTCCATAGTGCGTTCTTAATGGAATACCCGCTTGCCCTCTAATTAAATTTTCATGATAAACTGCTCGCCACTCCGATTTTAATAAACCATTATGAGTTGAAAAATAAGTTGCACCCGTTACTCCATTGGTATAATCGCTGCTAAAATGAAGTAATCCCTGATTTGCATCGCTTGCGTGCCCCATTTCGTGTCCTAACCCTATGTATGCAGGGCGAGAAGTGCTGCCTGTTAGGTCTAAACCGCCACTCGTAGAATTAGCATTCCAATAAATGGTACCACCAGAACCTGCAGAACCTGCCGTATTTCCTGTTACTGATTGAACTTCTGATAAATTTGCGCCTGCTTTTGAGGTACTGTTTGTCACAAACTCATTATTGCCGCTTTTAATAGTGAACATATTTGTAGAATTCTGTAACTCAGAAACCAAAGCCGCACCTTCCGTTGTAGCGTTCAAATTGCCTATTGCACCAACTACCGATTTTAAATAACCATTTACTCTACCTGTATATGCACTGCCATCAGCATTATACAAATTACCGTTATTGTAAGTCAGCGTTTCCTTTCCACCCAAACCCAAAAATCCTTTATTATGTATAATCGTTATACTGTCGCCGTGCAAATCAACGAAATTTGTCGGGTTATTGCCTCCGTATGTAAACGGACTATGACTATAATAATTTTCGGTCAACGGGTCTATTACATGCCATCTGCCGATAACAGGGTCGTAAAAGCGCGCTCCGTAGTCCAGCTGGTCAAAAGCAATGCCTCCAAGAACATCGTTCTGTAATTCTTTCCCGTTGTAAAGGTATTTATTTTTAGGCTGATAAACAAAAAAGAGGTAATAAAAACTACTATCTCTACCATGCTTAAAATTTGACTATTAAGCCTAAAATTTCCTAATCTGATACATCGTCTAGCTTTTGCTCTTTTATTGCAACTAATATGTTTTCGTCACTAAGTCCTTTTTCTTCTACCAGAACACATGTTCCCGGTAGAAATTCCCAAATTTCATCTTCGGGATTATAAGCATCAGAACGCATTATTTTAAAAATGTCCTTTTTTATCTCAATTGCAGGGACAGGCCTATAAACAACAGTTCCTTCATCTAGTAACCGAACATAAATAATTTTTTCCATAAAGTTTAATATTGAAATCCAGGTCCTCCTACATGTAGTAACTGTTTAGTCACATTGTCAATTACAACAGACTGTCCTGTAGTTGGATGTACAAATCTTGTTGCTCCATTGGTTTTATTAACCATATTTACTGCATTAAAAGCCTTTCCTTTTGTAATAGCTTCTGTAATTTGTTTTTCTGTCCATCCTCTTTGAAGCATTTGGTTGGCCCATTTTGTTTCAGATTTAAATGTGCCATAAGCCCAATTAGTACCGGTCTTAGCAATAGTTTTCGAAAACAAGCTTTTCCCTAAATTAGCTAGCGCGGCAACCCCTTCAATTCCGCCGCCGACCACAAAAGTTACAGCGTCAATTGCTCCCCGCGTTACAGGGTGGTTCATAAAATCTCTCTGTCCTCGATGAATCC
>JAISDH010000175.1 GCA_031264975.1 Bacteroidales bacterium | reverse complement strand
GCATTCCAGGAAAGCGCCAATTTACGGTCGGTCGGTTTAATGGAAAGAAATACCGACGATGCAATATCGGATGAACCGATTAAATAAGGCGTAGTTGTGTTGTTATAGAAACTGATTTGATAAAAGAAAGTATTGTTTTCCGTATTTTGTAAGCTGTCTATAAAAACAAGACTGTCCAAAGACGAGTATGTCGCGACGACGGAAAACGCAGATACATTGTTGATGCTTCGATTGACTGTATAAGAATAAGGACCGGGATATTGCACAGAGTCAAACTCTGTAGGCTTTGTCCATTGTAGATGAATTTTCCCCGAAGTTGTATTTGTTTCCAAGATGCTGACATTGGTAATCACGGGTACGTCTTTTTTCAAAGCAACACAGGCTTCATTGGATGCATAGCTTTCTGCCATATCGGAAAAATAGGCGATGACCAGGTAACAATAAACCGTTCCTCTCGATAAACCTTTTCCTTCGTTATTGTCAACGAAAGATGTTGTATTTATATCTGTTGTACCTATTTGCGTATATCCGGTGTAAGCAGGAACGCCTGTTTCGCAATGAGCGGGAATAAAACCTGAACTGTTTATCCGTCTGTATATTTTGTAACCAATGGCGTTATTACACGGAGACGGATTCCAGGAAAGGGTAATGGTATTTTGAAACGGAGAGGCTTGTAGATTTTGCGGAGCGGGGGCTACGACGGTAATACGCACTGTTTTCAAACTTGTTAAAGGAACATTGGGATGGTTGTCCGTCGCTTTGAATGTAACCTGATAAGGTTGTTTCCGTACATGAAGACAATGAGTATACCACGCAAAAGTACCGGTAGCCATTCCGGCGCCTATTGCATTTTGGAATACGGCAGGACTTTGTACTGTGGCAAAGACGTCGCCATAAGCGGTCAACACAACCGTATCGTCATAAGCCGTTACCTGAAATAACAGCGTGTCGCCCGCATTGACGCATGTATCCTCAATGGCGGTTATCGTAGGGGGGCGGTTATCGCAAGCGGAAATCAATATTTGCATGTCTCTAACCACTTCTCCCACTTTTACGCCCAACCGATATTCTTCTATCAATATGGCAATATTATATTCCCCCTGACGAACAGGACTGTCCCAATAGAAATCGCCGGTTTGGGCATTAATAGAAATACTGTTAGAAGCCAGCGGATAAGTATAGCCCGGAATATTCTCCCCATTATACCCCCTGCAAACGATAAGAGAATAAACAAGACTGTCTCCGTCAGGGTCTACCGCGCCCGGATTATGATAAAACGGAACGTCCACACATCCGACGTCCACAGGCGGATTGGTCAGTCTGGGTGAATTATTGTATTGGAAGAACGGATTAATAATAATGCTTGTCTCTATGTAAAAAGGAACGTTTACCGACTGGGGGATATTGATAATCCCTGCGTTTCGATTAGGGTCTTCCATTGAAATGGTATAAGTACCTGTAGCAGGAAATGTATGCGTAGCAACGTATATATTTCTTTGCATATCGCCACCCAACGAGCGTATTGACGCTCTGGGTACGTCTTCCTTCGCGCCGTCTCCCCACACTATAGGCAACGCGTTTCTATCGGCAGGACTTAGACTATAGGTATAGGTTGTGATTGTAAATTCATAGGTAAGTCCATTAAGATGACGGTATGTAATTTCTCCTGCTCTTTCGTGCGTTGCATATACAGAGAAGAATAGAAAATATACAAGTACGCTTATTATGAACTGTTTCGCCATTTATTATACTGTGATTATACGATGTTTGATTTATTTTAAACTAAACGCAAAGGTACATAATTTATTTTTAAAGAAATACATTACGCCTTCCCCCCTATGCCTTTTTTCTTTTTCGCTTCGCGGCATAAATTTTCTACCTTACAATGTAAAAATTCCGCTTCTTGATATATTTCATCCGCATCGACATTTATTATTTCATCTTCTTTATATGTCTTTTCTGTGTCGACGTCTATTTTGTACCATATATTTTCTTTCTTTCCTTTTTCATGTAGTATCTCATCCCATATAGCATGGTTCATGGATTTTATCCCTTGTTCCTTATTCATTTTGAAATAGGTATTTCTCACTTCGGCATAGGCTTTTTTCGCTTTGCGAGATGCTTCTACTGCTTTTAGATAGGTTTCTTTTGCTTCTTCATATATCCTGTCTTTTTCATATTGTCCCGTGTTTGCTTCATGATAGGCAATTTCCGCTTTGCGAACTGTTGCATCGGCTATCATATAGGCTTTTTCTAGTTCGTAAGATTTTTTTTTCGCTTTACGATAGGCATTTTTTGCTTCATGATATAATTCTCTTTCTTTGAGATAGGTATTTCTTGTTTCTTGATACATTATTTCTATGCCGTCTCCTTCTTGCTTCCTTTCATCTGTTTCTTTGTCTTTTTTATTTTGTATGTTTTCTGCTTTACTAAATAATTTTTTTAGTTCAAAATAAGCATTTCTTGTTTCACAGTATATTTTTTTTCTTTCCGCTGGTTTTATTTTCTCTATATCTGGTATGGTTTCCGTTTTGAGACTGGCTTTTTCTATTATATTATATTTTTCTTCTGCTTCATCATGTAAATTCTTTAAATGGAGATATGCTTCTCTTGCTCTATTGTTTATTTTATTCATGTTACAATATATGTTTCTCACTCTGTTATATTGTTCTTTCGCTTTGTAATACATATGTTCCATTTTATCATACATTATTTCACTGTCGCCTGATTCTTCTTCCATTTCCTGAAATATTATACCCATTTCGATAAGTTTTTCTTCTATTTTGAGATAGTTTTTTGTTACTTCGTTACAAGTTTTTTTTGCGTTATTACAGGTAGTATTTGCTTCGTAATATATTTTTTTCGCTTCGAAATAGGATTTTTTCGCTTCGAGAGCTGCCGCTTCTGCTTTTAGGTAGGTTTCTTTTGCTTCTTCATCTATATTATCTCTTTCACTTAGTCCCTTTTCTGCTTCGCGATATAATTTTTCTGCTTCGCGAAGTGCTGCATTCATTATATTACAAGTTTTTTTCGCTTCTTGCATAGCTTCATCTGCTTTTAGACAGGCTTCTTTTGTTTCGTCATATATATTTTCCCTTTCGTCTTTTTTCTTGTCTCCTTGTTCACTTGTCTGCTCTTCTACTCTTTGTCTCTTGTCCACTTTGTGGCAGATTTTTTCTATTATGTTATATATTTTTTTATCTTCGTCATATATTTTTTTTGTTTGCCGATATACTTCTCTCGCTAATAGATAAGCTATTTCCTTCTCTCCGGGTATTTCTCCTGCTTTGCGATAGGCTATTCCTGTTTCAAGATATATTCTTTCCGCTTCGCGAAATTTTGTTTCTGCTTCGCGATAGAGGTTTTCCATTTTACCATACATTATTTCGCTGTCGCTTGACGCCTCTTCTGTTTGGGCATAGATTTTTCTTGCTTCGTTATATTTTATTTCTGCTCTATTATAATCTTTTTCTAAAATAGCTAATGTATTTTCTGACTTGAAATAGAACATTCTTGCTTTGATAGATGCTTCTTCCGCTTCTTTATATATGCTATTTTTTTCGTTTTCGTCTCTGTACTTTTCTCCCTGTGTTTTTTTTATTTCGCGAAAAACTTTTTCTGCTTCGAAATAAGCTCTTCCCTTTTCGCAGAATGATTCTTCTGCTTGGCGAAAAGTTTTTTTTGCTTCGATATATTTTTCTTCCATTTCGATATATTTTTCTTTCGCATTGAGAGGTTTTTCTTCTCTTATTTCTTCTTTCTTGTCCCTTGTTTTTTCTATCTTGTCTCTTTGCTCTTGTTCCTTTTCTGCTTTATGACGGGCATTTTTTGCTCTTTGATAGGTCGCTCCTGTTTCAGAATATACTTCTTTCGCTTTGAGATAATTTCGTCTCGTTATGAGATAAATAGTTGTCACCTCGCCAGATGTTTCTCCTGATTGAATATAGGTATTTTTTTCGCTACGATATGTTTTTCTCGCTTTGCGAAATTCTTTTTTTGCTTTGAGATAGTCTTCTTTTGCTTCATTGACTATTTCATCCATAGTTTCTGCTTCCTTGTATCTTTCTTCTTTTCCCTTTTTCCTTATATCTTCTTTCTTATCTACTTGTTTACTTACACACTCGTCTACTTCTTGCTCCTTGCTCCCTATACCATGTTTCTTGTCTATTTCGATATATCTTTTTTTCGCTAATAGATAAATTTCTTTCACATACTCACAGGCATTTCTCTCTTTATAATAGTTTTTTCCCGCTTCGTAATGGGCTTTTTCTGCTTTGTGAGCAACTTCTTTTGCTTTGAGATATTTTTCTTTTGCTTCGTCATATATTTTTTTTACTGTTTCTGTTTCCTTGTCTGCTATCTCTTGTTCCTTGTACCCTGCACCTTCTGCTTCTTCTTTTGTAAGTCGTTCCTTATGCCTTATTCCTTTTGCTTTTTTCGCTTCGTAAATTGCGCTTATCACCTTATTATAGGTCTTTTCTGCTTCGCGAACTGCTTTTTCTGCTATTCTATAGACGTTTTCCGCTTCACGAGCTACTGTTTTCATTTCGTGAGTTGCTTTTACAGCTTCGAGATATATTTCTTTTGCTTTGAGATAGTCTTCTATTGCTTCGTTGGCGATTTTATCCATTATTTCTGTTTCTACATTCCTTTTTTCTTCTTTCTTGTTCTTTGTATCTTGTTCCTTTTCCACTTGTCTACTTTTCCATTCGTCTACTTCTTGTTCTTTGTCCATTTGCTTTCTTGTCCATTCATCTATATCTTGTTCCTTGTATCTTGTTTCTTCTTCCCTTTTTTCTTCTTTTTTGTCCATTTGTCTACATTTCCACTCGTTCATTATCTGTTCTATTTCTATCTTGCTACGGATTTCTTTTATGATGGAATATATTTTTGTTTCTTCGCGGTATACTTTTCTAAATTGTCGATATATTTCTCTTTCTATGAGATAGGCAGTTTCCTTTTCGCCAGATATTTTTCCCGATTCGCGATAGTCATTTCCCACTTTGATATATTTTTTCCCTGCTTCGCGAAATTTTGTTTCTGCTTCGCGAAACATTTTTTCTATTTTGCTATAGAATATTTCTCTATCATCAGAGGATTCTCCCATGTTGAAAAAAATCTCTTCCATTTCGCTATAGGTTTTTCTTGCTTCACGATATTTTGTTTCCGCCTCTGAACAGGCATTTTCCGCTTTGCGAGATATTTTTTCCATTTGGCTATAGACTTTTTTCGTTTCGAGATATTTTTCTTCCTTTTCAAGAAATCTTTCTTTCGTTTCACGATATATTTTTCTCATATTATCGTCTATTCCTTTCATTATCTCTTGTCTCTTGTTCTTTTTTACTTGTCTCTTTTTCGCTTGGGACTTCTTTTTATGTGGAATAGTAAACCATTTTCGTATATTTTTCATTTTTTGTAATTTTATATTTTATCATTTACAAAGCGTATACCCTGCTTGTAACATTGCGGCATGGCAAGCCTCCTAGTTTTAGATGATAAAAATGGAGTATGGAATGCATGGACGGGAATAAAGGCATATGAATCAAATATATTACTTCTACTATCATTTTTTTTCTTGTTTTCATTAAGAAAATAATTGTATTCCAAAAGGCATAATTATTTTGCATAACAATTTTCGAAGATTCCCTTCGTCTTTTGAAATACCATTTTTGGTATCATCTAATGTAAAATATCTGATTATTAATACCATTTTGAAATAACTATATTTTGAAATATTTCTGCAAAGATATGTTTTTTTTTTATATCAATTCAAAATAGAATTTTTTTTTCTTATCTGCTTGTTGCCAGACTGTGCTTTAATGTTGTCAACGAAAGGATTGTAAAGTGCATTTGCTCTACTGTCATGTAATCTCAAGTCAATTTACAAACAATAAATCATTTGCAAATATAGGAAAGTTGTTTTCTTAGAACGGATAGGCATCTGCTTATTCGTTTTTCTATTTTTTTACCGGATAGTAGTGAAAATTAATATATCTTTGCACCCAGAATTATTAACATCTATGGATATGAGAAAGCAATCTTTTTATATGACAATAATAACCGCTCTGTTATTCTGTGCCTGTAATAAGCGGGAAATATTTTCTCCAAACAGATATATTGAAACAGAAAAACTCCAAACAGGAGCTTCATCACTCGAGTTGGTCAAGCAATTTACCTATGCAAAGAAAAATCAGTTGACTTCCGTGTGGCTGAAAGACAACAATACAACATTGACATTTGAATATAACAAGGACAAAACCGTGAAACAAATCAATTCGTCGGAAATGAATAATACCTGCTATGCCCAATTATTCTATGAAAATAAATTGGTAACGCACATTCATTATTATGAGAATAACCTTTTGGTAAGAGAAAGTGTGTTTTCGAGGAAGGGAAAAAAAAACACCATAAACAAGATAGAGAACTATGTCTACAATGGATTTTCTTCCAAAGAAGCAGGTACTTTGTCGTTACTTCTTTTCCCTGAGACCAAAAACATGCCGGAAACCGTCCTCAAACAGCACAAGAACGGTGAAAAGGAATTGTATGCTGTTTTGGATGTAACTTACGAAAATGATAATATATCCCGTGTTCGTTTGTTCTACATGGCGAATGGCGTGAGTACTTTGCATTCAACGACCACCTACACTTATGATAACAAACAAAATCCATATTACGGTTTACCGTACGCCTTTATGCAGTTGACGGGGTACAACAAAAATAATGAAGTCTACGCCAGAACTTCCTATGAAAACGACAGGTACAAAACGATGATTACCATTGAAAGCACTTATTTGTATGAGAAAAAATATCCCACCGACAAATCCGTCACAGAAAGCGAAACCTCTGCCGTTTCCTTCGACGCCAACGGCGCCCCCAAAGATTGGGCAACAAGTAGTAAATACAGTTCTTCTCAGTATACTTATATAAAATAATGATTAGTGAACGAGTGTGGGAATAGTTTTAATTCCCGCCGGGCGCGCCAGGCGTTCTTCAGCAAATTTGCAGGAAGCTGGCGTTCACAAAGTCAGGAGAAATCTCATCTGCATGTACGGATATTCGGAATCTTTATATAATTTTGCGCCAATGTTGGTTCATTAAAGAGATAAAAGTTTATGGACATACAATTATTGTTTGATTTTAGAGGCGTTTCACAGCCCGAATGGGAAGAGACATGGTTTAAATGTGTTGCAATATCGGACTTTTTTCCGGTACCTTTGGCAATGTCACACACAAGGAGTTATAAAAGGGGAGAACGTCAGGGAAAATATTATGTATGGAGCGACCGCCTTGTTTTGGACGAAAATACCAAAAATGAATGTTTGGCGCTTCGGACTGATTACATCTCGCTGGAGTGGGGGGGAGTTTTCAATCTGTACAGGAATATAGCGTGCTATGCAAAACATCCGACTTCGGAGAGGAATATCTTGTGGCATGACAGGAAAACCGAAGACGAACGATACTATTTTGGTCATATTGGAGACGATTCCCGTTGCATTTGGAATAATGGAACAGGTGGCGCCCCTTATTCCCTTGCCGTACTTGCGCTGGGGATATACCTCGAAAGCCGTTTTCCCGAAAACTGTTTTATGCACGGCGACTATTCGGAATATCAGATTGAGCGGATGCGGCTTTGGCTTGGGGGCGTGTTGCAAGAGCCGATTCCCGTTCCGTTGTGCAATGCTCCCGACAGACTGTTTGACCGTTTATTGCCGCTCTATCCCAACGCCGATTCGTTGGTTCGCCGTTTTCTGGAATTAAGCAAGTTGAACCTCTGTAACTCCTTTACGTTTTTAATCGAAAAAGGATGTCATGAGGCTTTGCAGAAAGAGCTAATCGGCAAATTGAAAGATTATAATTCTCCTTTGCAGTGGGGGGCTTCCGATTTGTTGCTCCCCTATCTGAAAGCCACCTGCGACGTCGAAGCCGTAGTTGCGCTGGTACAGAAAGTACAAAAAGAAAGAGACTGTGAAAACTTTTCGTTGACCGACTTGCTTGAACTTTTGATTGATAAAGGCATTACCATCAATCCGTATGACGCCGGAAGCGAAACGGTTCGCGAATGGAACAAAACAGGCGAAGGCTTGACTACCACCATAAAAAATTTAAACCATATCTTTTTACGCATGAGCGGATTTCTTGACAAAACAGACTGTTACCTGTCTGCCGACAAACTGCTGGAAATATTCGCCTGCACCGAGCCTGCGAACGGGATAAATTTTCAGAAAATCATAGAGGAGAGAGCAGAAAAGGTTTTCGAGAACTATAAAAAACTGGAAGAAGCGACGGAAACAATATCGAAACAAAGGACAAGCTACAATAAAATGACGTCGTATTTTACAAACAAGGCACAGTGGATTAGAAAATACGGTCTTCCTTCGGAAGAATATATTCTGATGGAAGTAGAAAAGCAATGTTTCACTTTGCATAAACCTGAAGAAGGGGCGCTCCGGATAGCGAAACATCTTGGAAGGAATCAGTTTCTTTATGAACAGAAAACCGGTAAACCCTTTTTTGAAGCTTCGCAACAGAAAGCGGTTAACGATATCGTTATGTTTACGTCCAACCGTTTTTCCCTGCGCGAAACCGCTTGGCAATCCATCGAAAACGAAAAGGATATGGATATATTAACCATGCTGTTGTTTTATGCCTGTATCGAAAAGAACGAACTCCATTTTTCCCAATGGCGCAGGTTTATTTTCGAATCGCCCGAACTGTGGACTGAAATGAAAAAAGCGTATCTTGAAGGAAAGCATATCTCTTTGCCCGATGAAGACGGAAAAGGGCGTAAAAGTCAGAAAAGAGAATAAAAAAATGTTCTACGAAATAAGAAGAACAGCCTTGTTCCATTAGGGACAAAATGTTGGTAGCAAGACAGAATCACCCACAAATAACCGTCCCGTTAAGGACGGAATATAAAAGAAATGTATTATTTATTCTTGTACAATGCCTAACGTACAGTTTTCGCAGGTTGTGAACTGCAATTATGAAAATATAACTATTCAAATCACTGCCTGTATCCTCGCAAGAATGTTTGTTGTTAGCTTGATAGTCTTAATCTAAAGACTACACCTATTGAAAGTCTTCATGATTTCTGTAGCTTTAGCCGAAACTCTTCGAAGAGTTTTCGTGATTTCTATAGCTTTAGCCAAAACTCTTTAAAGAGTTTTCTTGTTTCCTGTCAATCTCACGAAAACTCTTTAAAGAGTCTTCATGTTTTCTGTCGATTTCACCGAAACTCTTTAAAGAGTTTTCATGTTTTCTGTCGATTTAGCCAAAACTCTTCGAAGAGTTTTCATGTTTCACGTCGCGTCCAAGTAAAAGCAAACATTCACACTTACATGCAAGGCATTAAGCCCTATTTTTAACCCAACATAGTCGCCGAGCGAGAGTATATTTTTTTTCTTTTCTGTTGTTGATATTGCGCGTAACCTGAATTATTCATATGCTTTCTTTACTTCTGTTTGCAAAGATTTTTGTTTACGAAAAATTTTGAGCAATTGCCAAAAACAAAGAACAAAAATAGCATTACATACTATAACAATACTAATATACACCCATGTATCAACTGCTTTAACCAAAGCGCCTTCTCGAAAAAAATAAGGTTCTAAAAAACCGGACAAATTCAATATTGCATGTAAAATAATTGCATGTGTTGTACTTCGATTCGTACAATAATAGACCCAACCTAAAAACAACCCCAGCAAGAAAACCGGCAGTAATTGTATTAGTAAAGCATGAGTTATGCTAAAAATCAAAGCTGATACAATGATGGCTACCTTCGCAGAATATCTATCTAATAACCCATCTAATATAATACTTCTATATATTAATTCTTCACCTATAGGCACTATTATTACCATTATTGCAAATGTAATTAGAGGATTATCAGGCTCGTTTTCATTAGTCATTTCAAGTATTGTGTTCATAAAATCAGGCATAGGCATAAAATCCCATAGCGGCGTTATTCCATAGGATAATGATAATGCTGCAATGATAGTAAATGGAATTACCCATTTACTATTGGGTGCAAGAGAAAAATTAATTTTTTTTATCCCTGTCTTCTTTTTTCTGATAAAGTAAAGCACTGAAAAAAGAAGTGAATTATCCAATATAAGTTCCAATAATAGAGCAATATCATTGTCTAAACCGGCACATCTCTTTATAAAAACTATAATCGACCCCGAAACAATCATTGACGCAAATATTATTCCCACTATTCCTATACTAAAAGGAATACTCAAATATCTTTTGTTTTCTTTCGATAACATCTGTTTTATATTTATAAGATTAATTCTATTTTAAAAGCTATAAAAAGGAATCTAAAAAAATTATAGATTCTCCTCGTTGGATGTAGCGAAGACGCTACACGTCTAAAAAGCAAGCGTCCACACTTGCATGCAAAGCAGGAATCTTGCTTTTAACCCGACGTAGTCTGAAGACTACGCCGAGCGAAGGTGATTTTTTATGTCTTTCCCTATTTTATTTTGCGGTTATCCATTCATAGAGATTAGAAATTCGTAGTTGGAAATGGTATTTTGCATTCTTGCTTTTAGAAATTCCATAGCTTCTACGGAGTTCATTTCTGCGAGGTGATTTCGCAATATCCATATCCGTTGCAAGGTTTCTTTATCTTGCAGGAGGTCATCGCGACGGGTGCTTGAGGCGACGATATCTACCGCAGGGAACACACGTTTGTTGGATAATTTTCTGTCTAACTGTAGTTCCATATTTCCGGTTCCCTTAAATTCTTCAAAGATGACTTCATCCATCTTGGAACCTGTATCAATAAGGGCGGTGGAAATGATAGTTAAGGAACCGCCATTTTCAATTTTACGTGCCGCTCCAAAAAAACGTTTGGGCTTTTGCAAGGCATTTGCTTCAACGCCACCCGAAAGTACTTTCCCCGACGCCGGAGCTACCGTATTGTAGGCGCGCGCCAAACGTGTAATAGAATCCAATAAAATACATACGTCATGACCGCATTCCACCAAACGTTTTGCTTTTTCCATGACGATATTTGCTATCTTAACATGTCTGTCTGCCGGTTCGTCAAACGTAGAAGCAATTACTTCTGCTTTTACATTGCGTTCCATATCCGTAACTTCTTCCGGACGTTCGTCTATCAGTAAAATGATTAAATATATTTCCGGATGATTGTCGGCGATTGCATTGGCTATCTCTTTCAACAAAACGGTTTTCCCTGTCTTTGGTTGTGCAACAATCAAACCTCGCTGTCCTTTTCCAATCGGTGCAAACAAATCAATGATTCGTGTGGAAATATTGGATTTGTCCCCTCTACGGATTAAATTTATTTTTTCGTCGGGAAATAGCGGCTTGAGATAATCGAAAGGGATTCGGTCTCGAACTTCGTCCGGCGTTTTGTTATTTATTTTGTTTACTTTCAATAAGGGAAAAAACTTTTCCCCTTCTTTGGGAGGACGAATCATTCCTTCTACGGTATCTCCTGTTTTCAGTCCAAACAGTTTTATTTGCGATTGCGAAACATATACGTCATCAGGAGAATTTAAATAGTTATAGTCGGAAGAACGCAAAAAACCAAAACCGTCATTCATAACTTCCAATACGCCTTCGGCAGTAATATTACCGAAAAATTCAGCTTTCTTTTGTCCGGAACTTCCCTGCGAAGCTGCCGCAGTATTGGATTGTTGCCCTTTTTGTGGTTGTTCATTCTTCTTGGGCTGCTGTTCGGGTTGGCTTTCTTTGAGAATTTTTGCTGCTATTTCTCCTTTTATATTGTTAATAAAAGTTTGCATCTCTTCATCATCTACTGGTTCTTTTTCATTTGTTACCGGTATTTCTTCCTGTTCTATATTATCATTTTGTTGTAGAGAGATTCTTTCCCTTTCAAATGTTTCTTCTTTATTTGGGTTTTCAAAAGCAAAATTAGATTTGGCAATATCGGAAATGATATCGTCTTCTTGCATTTTCTCTCTTTCTTCTCTTTCTACAACTCTATTATGTTGAGAGATAATTGTATTATTCCCACCACTTTTCAGTTGTTCATTTTGATAATCCATAATGCGATAAATCAATGCTTGTTTATCTAATTTTTCGCAACCTGTTATCCTTCTTGTTCTTGCTAAAGCACGCAACTCTGTAGTTGACTTTGCATTCAATTGGTTAATGTCCAATATTTGAATTTTGTATGTCATGAAAATTTATATATAAAATCGTATTATATGTACTCGAAAATACAAAGATTTTGGGAGTACGAATCTCGGCGAGATTGTTGTTATGAAATTTCTGCAAAGGTACATCTTTTTTTTGAAAAATAGAACGTATTGACGACATGAAAAAATATTTATTTATTTGTCTTGTTTGCAACGTTTTTCTTCGTGCAATTTGATAAAAGAGTATTGTTGTTTGCTGTTCTCTGGGAATAATATCTTCCTGATTTCTCCTAATTCTCCCGACTGCTCACCGGTTTTCAAAGGGACAAAGTCAGGGAGACGGGAAGGAATCTATTTGAACCGATTGTAAAGAAATTCTAATTAATTGTGTACTTTTGCACGGCGCCTTGATACTTCTTATTTTCATTGCAACGGTTTGGTTTTTACCTGCAAGGATAAGGGAAGCCAAGGTTTTATTAGAATTAAAAATATTCAACAATCAAATTGATACATCATAATGTGGTCTTTGACATATAGTAAACATTTTTTCAAATAGAATTAAACTAAAAAGATAATGGATTTTTCAAAACAAATAGCGCACGAACTGAATTTCGCACAAGAATATGTACAGAATGTAATTGACTTATTGGCAGAAGGAGCAACCATTCCTTTTATTGCGCGTTACCGAAAAGAAGCGATAGGCTCGATGAACGAAGTTTCGATTATGGCTATCCGAGACAGGCTTAAACAATTGCAGGAAATGGAAAATCGTCGAACCACTATCCTGAAAACTATCAGCGAACAGGGAAAACTCACTCCCGAACTGCAAAAGAAAATAGAAAGAGCTTTGACCCTTCCTGAATTGGAAGACTTATACCTGCCCTACAAGCCCAAACGGACAACAAAAGCAAGTATCGCCAAAGAAAAAGGATTGGAACCATTAGCGACTATGTTGTATATGCAACACAATGGTTCTGTGGAAAAATGGGCTGAGGCGTATATCAATCCCAAATTAGGCGTGGAAACCATAAAGGAAGCATTAGCGGGCGCTCGCGATATTTTGGCAGAACGTATTTGCGAACATGATATTACCCGTATTAAATTGCGTAATCTTTTTGAAAACAAGGGAGAGATTACTTCCAAAATAATTAAAGGGAAAGAAATAGACGGAGAAAAATACAGCATCTATTTTAATAATACCGAATTGCTCAAAAAGGCGTCTTCTCATCGTACTTTGGCGATGTTCAGGGGGGAAAGCGAGGGATTTTTGCGCATCAAAGTTGAACCGGATGAAATTACGGCATTGGAACTTCTTGACAGCATTCACCTCACAGCAAATAATGAAGCGACAGACCAGGTTGCCGACGCGATAGAAGATTCTTACAAAAGACTGTTACAACCCCAACTCGAAACCGAAATGCGTCAAAAAGCAAAAACTCGTGCAGATGATACGGCTATTCGTGTCTTTTCGGACAACGTTCGTCAGTTGTTGCTGGCGTCTCCGCTGGGAGAAAAAGTAGTGATGGGGATTGACCCTGGATTCAGAACGGGATGTAAGATAGTGACGTTGGATAGACACGGGAATTTATTAGAAAATACAACAATATATCCTCATCCTCCAGAAAATGATGTTCACCAGGCAAACGAAATTGTAAAAGAACTTGCGGAAAAATACCAGGTCGAAGCCATTGCCATTGGAAACGGAACCGCAGGAAGAGAAACCGAAAAGTTTATCAAGTTTGTTGACTTCAACGAAAAACCGATTATTGTCATGGTCAATGAGAATGGCGCTTCCGTATATTCTGCTTCGGACGTTGCGCGGGAAGAATTTCCCGATTACGATGTAACGGTCAGAGGGGCGGTTTCTATCGGGCGAAGGTTGATGGATCCTTTATCCGAATTGATAAAAATCGACCCCAGATCCATTGGCGTAGGACAGTATCAGCACGACGTTAACCAGAAGAAATTGCAGGAATGTCTGGAAGAAACGGTATCAAGTTGTGTAAATCTGGTCGGCGTTGAAGTAAATACGGCGAGTAAGGAGTTGCTTTCTTATGTATCGGGAATAGGGGCTGCTTTGGCAAAAAATATTGTCAGTCATCGGAAAGAATATGGAAGTTTTAAAAGTAAATCCGAGTTGAAAAAAGTATTTCGTTTTGGGGACAAAGCCTTTGAACAGTCGGCTGGTTTTCTCCGCATTCGCGACGCCGAAAACCCATTAGACAGAAGCGCCGTTCACCCTGAAAGCTATGAAATTGTTGAGAAAATGGCAAACAAATTAAATTGCACGATTCAGGATTTGGTAGAAAACGAAAGCCTTCGTGAAGAAATCGACTTAACAGAATTTATTACTCCCAAAACAGGATTACCTACTTTGAACGACATCATGAAAGAACTCTCAAAACCCGGTCGCGACCCGCGTCAGGAATTTGACCTCTTTGAATTTGACCAGAATATAAGCGATATTTCCGATTTGCAAGTCGGGATGGTTTTGCAGGGGGTCATCGTAAATATTGCTGCTTTTGGCTGTTTTGTTGATATTGGCGTTCATCATAATGGACTGTTACATATCAGTCAAATGTCCCAAAAATACATCAACGACCCCAATGCCATTGTAAAACTAAATCAAAAAGTACAAGTAAAAATAATGGACATAGACTTCCGCCA
>JAISDH010000110.1 GCA_031264975.1 Bacteroidales bacterium | reverse complement strand
TAGCGGTAAATCAGCCATTTTCCTTCCGGCGCCTGCCATTTCAGCCGTCCTCCGGCATCCATATAACGGGAGATTTCGATTACCTCATCCACCGAAACGTCCGGATGGTCCGGCACGGCTATTACGGTAATATCCCAGTATTTCGATGCTTTCTGTGGTTTGTAGTTTTCCGTATATCTTGAGTCATAGCCTGTAAATTCGGGTAATTCCGGTATAGGCAACGTAATATCCAGCAATTTCCCGCCTTCCGCGATTGTTTTACTGCTAATGAGCGCTTTCATCCCCTTTTCTTCCGTAATCCACGGGCCGCCGGTCGTTGAATAACCGGGCGTACCATGAAGCCCGATTTTAAGCCCGAGGCGTTTCGCTTCTTTCATGGTATGCTTCATTGCATCCCACCAGGCTTCGCTTCGGAAGGTCTGTTCCGGCCATGGATTGTTTCCCATCGGGAAATGGGACTCCTGAACAGACGAAGCGATATTAAAAATCGTCGCCCCGCCGATACCTGATTCCTTCATGGCTTCCAGGTCTTTGGTTATCCCCTCCTTACTGAAATTGCTGCCCAGCCAATGCCACCATACATGAGGGTGATAGGCTGCACCGGGAACTGGGAATTTATTGGCCAACGTATATAATGTTTCCGGCGAATCTCCCTGCGCATACCCTCCGGCCGGAAGAAAAAACAAAACGAGTAAAGCGATTATTTTACAATACCCTGCATACTTATTCATATATCCCTGCTATTTCGTTATAATAAAATCCTTGTTCAATTAAGCTGATGTATCCCAGCAAAGCTCCCCAGTGATAGAATTTATCGCTGTTTGCCACATCGTCTCCCTGTCCGGTCGTTGCGTTATAATTCTCAAAAACATAGCCGTCGGACAACCATGATTTGAGCAGTAATTCTTTTGATTTTCCGGCAAATTGACGTCGGGCGTCATTGATTTCCGGCGTATTGTAATTCCTTAATCCCATATAGACTAAAAAGTTGAGCGGCGCCCAGATGCGTCCCCTCCAATACGTGTTGTCTTTAAAGGCAGGATCGTTCCGCGGTGTTGCGGGTATAACCCAGTCTCCCCAAAATTCTTCCGGGTTCAATAAGTGTTTTTGGAGCATTTCTGCGGCTTGTTTATTGTCGGGCGTTTCCGCCAGCAGCGGATAGAAATTGGTGGGCGACGTACGGCGGTTAAATTCTTTTGTATCTGTTCTGAAATTATAATAAAAAGAGTTGTTTTCATCCCACAGGCCGGCCAGTCCTTTTGAATAGTCGCGGCTTCTGCGGCGTAGTTCTTTCGCATCTTCCTTTTTGTCCAGTTCGTCCGCTATCCGTGCAAGCAGGTTGCAATCCATGATATAAAGGCTGTTCAGCCCTACGTCATTAAGCTGTTGCTGATGTTTTTCCTTATCGAAAGGGATATCATCGTACATGTGTGAGTTGTCAAGGCCTGACTCCAAAGCTCCCCCGTATGTTTCGTTCACTCCTACCAATTCCCAGTAACGGTAAGTGACCGGCTCGAAAGGAGTGCTTCCCCAGCATAGCAGTCCGTTGGTTTTTCGGTTTTCGTCCCACCATCTGTTCCATTTCAGGAAATCGTCATACAGCAATTCCAACAACCATTTCTCTTTGTATTTTTGATAAATATTCCAAACGGCAAGCGTACCGACCGGAGGTTGCGAACGGTCGCGCGATTTATAATTGCTTTCCGTATAGAAGTTGGGGACAAAGCCTTGTTCCGTAAGACCCCTTGTGATTTCCACCGCATTGGCATAGGCAAGTTCCTTACTGTCTACCGACAACATCATGGAAGCAAAATAGGTATCCCAGCAAAAAAGGACAAAGCCGCCCAGATCAGGGCTATTACTCCATCCTACGTTCCATATCCTTGATACGGGCGTAATCACCTTATTAATCGTGGGATCGTAGATATTATCCCATGCCAGTACGTTTTGCATGGCATTGTATTCGTCATAACATTCCCCGTACTTTTCCTTGTTTACCGAAACAAAGTTGTGGTAATGTCCGTCTATGTATTGGCGCGCCTGCTCAGCATCCCATTTATTGCCACAGTTGATAATCACCGGTTCATCTGCCGACAGTATAATTTCCTTTTCTTTATTTTCAATATATTTACCTAAGATTTCTCCATCCAATTCCAGGTTACCGGCAACTGTTTTTATCGAAAACCGATTATCGGTCGTAGATATCCAGTTTGCCCTTTGCCAGAGGTTTCTGACAGAAATAATGATTTTACCACCTTTTCCGCTTCCTTCCTGAGGGGTTATCATGATGGTGTTAGACAAGCTGTCGGCCGCACTTTCTACCCTCAGCCGGAGTCCGTTCCAGGAGGCTGTGATATCCGTATAATATCCGTCGTATGAATGGGCGCCTGGCCTCATCTGCGCAGCTCCCTCTTTCCTGTCGCCAATAAAAAAACGATCAATTCTTTTCCCATCGGATGAAGCGATATTTATATCAATAGCTACTCCGTACGGCAGCAGTACATGGCGCAATACCGAACGTGTATCCCATGTGTTCCAGCCCCGGGCAACCGAACGTTGCATTTCATCATATTTCTGCTGGGCCAAATTAATGTCTGTTTCGGCATTTTCCCTGCAAGAGGCAAGACAGTTAATTGCAAAGAGCAGAAAGTATTTTACGTATTTATTCATAACCAGATCGTGTAATTTTGAAAGTGTGCATAATTCACTACCAATATAATTTTATTCTTTATTTTTGCCATACCGTCTTTCCGGCATGATCTCAGTTGATTGCATACAGCTTTACAATAAAGAACACGCAAGATAAAAATATGCCTAAAAGAAACACACAAAATAGTTCCTTTTTTACAAAGTAGTTGATCCCAGACATTGTTATTTATATATAACAGCGACTTTTTCAAGCAGTTAATGGTCGTGGAGCTCACAATATTCATTAGTAAATTTTTTAAAATAATCTCAATAATAATTTTACAGTAGTCAGACTATTGTCAAGCCCTTCTTCGCTTATCTGGTGCGGAAAGTTTTTCCTATCCGAACAATAGGGTGCATATTGCTTTAGCCAGAGAAGAAATTTTTCATACTTGAGCAAGTGTGAAGATTCGTGAGGATCTTTCTTTGTACTCTCGTAAGAGAGTATTTCTTTATCTCTTTTTATTTCTTTTTTTTTCCTTTCTTTTCTTTTGTCGATTAATGTATACATGATGTTTACATTTTGAATATTAATATTCTCCGGAATTTTGATAAATAAATAACTTTCAATGACTTCTACACGTTTATATCGTTTTGTTGCTTCGAAATACGTTTTTTTGTATTTCATGCGAGGTAAGTATTACGAACCTGTTTAACAGGGTTTTATCGAAGAAACCTTGCACTATTTCATCTACTAGTCTCATTGAAAAGTCTTTAACGCCTATCTTCTTTTCGAACAATAGACATTCATCTAGCCTCCATCTGTAGTAGTATCTTTCGCTATATAGTTTGCACAACAAACGCAAGGCTACATATTCATGCTTGATACCAAGCTCATTCTCAATGAATTGTATTTTATCATTGAGGAAAAAGTCAACACCCAACGGAAAATAATCAATACCTGTTTTATTCGTTTTTGCCATATATATCTGTCATTTAACAATGCAAAGATAACCGGTTTGACTTTTATTTCATAATTTTTTTATTGAAAATGAGCGGGATACTATCTTATCTCTGAAAAGAGCGGAGAACTTAAACTGAGATTTCCTGTCAATAGATTTTTTTAACCCTATTTGATGAGACTCCATTATTCGATCGGATTGAATTAAAAATTAGACATTTGGACTCAAAAACGGCACACCCTTTTGCGAAATAGGTTGGCATGAAATTTTTTCTTCCGTGCCACAAATCACACACCACAACATGGTCTGTTCCCATAGGGAATAAAGAACTGAGGATAGGAGTTCTAACCCTATCACCTGTAATCCCCCTCTCAACACTCATAGCCCTGAATAGGGCAGAATTTATCCATTGGAAATTGTTGGCGTGTTTTTTGATTTCTTTTGAAAACTTCTTGCAAAAATCATCCGTAATACAAGAAATTTTAGTAACTTTGTTGAGGCAGGTTGTTCCACGAATTTATATCCATAGTATTGATTTTAAGCTATAAATATAATGCAAATTAGCCAACTTTCCATTTTTCCATACTTTTCTTATGTCAAATTTGAATTAATATTATTTGAATGAAAAAAATATTCATTTTAATTTATTTATTGTCTATTTTTACAGGATGCTCGGATGAAATAAAGACAGAAAAATATCCGATTATTGATTTAGTTGGAAGTGTAGAAAAATATCAACGGGTTTTTTGTTCTGATTATTTTTCATCAATAGATTTAATTCCTCTTGAAACAAATGAAGAATGTCTTCTCCGTATTGGTCCTTCCCCTAAAATTATACTTAAAGATAGTTTTATTTTTATGTCTGGAGATTGTTTGTATGCTTTTGATCGTTCAGGGAAATTTTTGAATCAAATCGGAAGAAAAGGGCAAGGGCCAGGCGAATATCTATATTCTTCAAGCTTTTTTCTAAATACTGATAAATCTGTTCTTTATGTTGAAGATTTATATAAAATACTAGAATATGATTCTAACGGAAATCATATACGCACAATGCATACTCCTAAATTAAATGATAAAGGATTAATTAATCTTTCTTATGTGGGAGATGATCTTTTCATTGGTTCAATGTTTAATGATGGAAAAAATAAATATAAATATTGCTTATTCGACAAGAATGGAGAAATTTCAGAATGTTTTCCGAACTATGTCTTTTTTAATAGAGAAAAAGAAAGAGCTAGCACTTATGATAGAGCATTGGATCCCATTCATGTTGATAATCAATTGTATTTAAAAGACTATATAAATGATACGCTCTATAGCCTTGAAAAATCCAAGCTCCAACCGGCATACATTTTTGAACTTGGCAAATACTCATACCCTATAGAATATCTCGAAACTTTTAACATAGAAAACCCACATCCTCTCAATTCTTTTATTTTTGGAACAGGTTTGGGTATTGTAGGAACACCAAAATTCTTTTTTTATAACATCCGCGTTCCTGATTTATTTTCCAAACCAAAAGCAAAACCTAGATATTCTCCTTTACTTAACAAATTAATACCTAATGAAAGCTACGTTTATGGAATATACAATATAGAACAAAAGACCAATATACTCCTTGATACAGACGAGCATTTTCAAAAGGGTTTTGTGAATGATTTAAATGGTGGACTGCCATTTATACCGAAATATTACGCAGGAAACAACATTGTTGTAGATGTATGGTTTCCGGAAGACATGAAAGAAATGCTTTCGGAAGAATATTTTGCTTCACAGACGATAAAAGACCAACAAGTGTATCAAAAACTAAAGGAACTATTAAAAGATCTAAAAGAAGATGATAATCCGGTTGTTGTAGTTGCTAAACTTAAATAAAAAATATTTTGGGCGTGTAAATTTAACTGTGTCAAATAATTTTTCTTCCTTATAACTTAGGATCTATTTATGTCCATTTCTCACAATGGGTAATGTCGATCCGGAGCTTTGTTGGTAAAAACGGTT
>JAISDH010000106.1 GCA_031264975.1 Bacteroidales bacterium | reverse complement strand
TACTTTAAAGGCATGAACGCGTCTTAAAGACAATGAGACGTCTCAAACAGTTATAAAATGCTTTCCACAAATATAAACGGGTGAACAATTTAAAACAGAAAGCAAATTCGCAATCTATGACACTTGTTTTGGGAAAACCTTTATAGAATAGCTACCCGTCTTGTTTTTCTAATTCAATGGATTACTTTGATAAACTTGTTTATATATCATGTGCAGAAATATTAATCATTAATCGCTAATCATTATTCAGGTATTTTCCGTATCCGGATTTAAAAGATTTGCGATAAATATCGTTTCTCAATCTTTTTCTTGTGATGAAAAATCACTATATAAAAAATTGAATATATTGAAAATCATAATTCTATGTTTGTCTGTTTTCCAAAAAAACGCAATCTGTAATGTCTTTTTGTAAACATTGTCTTTGTATTTTTGGATTTATATTTGCGTTGAAACAGAAAAAATTATTTATCACTGTTTATTAGCGCTTTAGTTGTCGTAAAAAAAGTTTCATCAAAAAAAAACATATATTTCTTTACGAAATGAAGGTTTTGTATTGAAAAAAAATGTAATTTTGCAGCCCGTTGATAATCGGTCTGGAGATAGAGTAACTATGCCGTATTCAACGATAAATTAGAATAAAGAGAAAATAATGTCAGGTTTAATAGGAAAGAAAATTGGTATGACCAGTATCTTTGATGCCTCTGGAAAAAATATTCCATGCACCGTTTTACAGGCTGGTCCTTGTGTAGTAACGCAAGTGAAAACGATTGAAAAAGATGGCTACGAAGCCATACAGTTGGGTTTTGAAGATAAAAAAGAAAAAAACACAACACAGGCATTGCAGGGTCATTTCAAAAAAGCGCAAACAACGCCTAAACGTATTTTAATGGAGTTTAGCCGTTTTGAAGCGGAACATCGCAAAAAATTTGGCGAAATATTGAAAGTCGAGGTATTTGAAGAAGGAGAATATGTAGACGTTTCAGGAACAAGCAAAGGAAAAGGATTTCAAGGCGTAGTGAAACGTCATGGCTTTGCCGGCGTGGGAGACAGTACTCACGGACAGCATAATCGTTTACGTGCGCCGGGTTCTATGGGAGCTTCGTCCTGGCCATCCCGTGTCTTTAAAGGAATGAGAATGGCGGGAAGAACAGGCGGAAGTAAAGTAAAGATGATAAACTTACAGATAATAAAGATTATTCCGGAAAGAGATTTACTAATAGTAAAAGGCTCGGTTCCCGGTCATAACGGTTCATATTTAAAAATAGAAAGATGGAGTTAAAAGTAATAAAAACAGACGGGACTGAAGCAGGTAGAACAGTTACCTTGAATGATGATATATTTGGAATTGAACCGAATAATCATGTTATTTGGTTGGCTGTAAAACAGTATTTGGCAAACCAGCGACAAGGAACTCATTGCACGAAGGAAAAATCAACAATTTCGGGTAGTACCCGTAAATTGAGAAGACAAAAAGGAGGTGGAAGCGCTCGCGTGGGTAGTATCAAATCTCCTTTATTTCACGGAGGAGCAAGAATATTTGGACCGCAACCAAGGGATTACAGTTTTAAATTAAATAAAAAGGTAAAACGTTTGGCGCGTCTTTCTGCCTTGTCTATAAAAGCAAAGGAAGAAAATATCATTGTAATGGAACAGTTTGATTTGGAAACGCCTAAAACAAAAGGATTCGTTTCAATGTTAAAAGATACAAATCTTTTTGACAAAAAAACGTTATTTGTTGTCAACGAATTGGATAAAAATGTATTTTTGTCTTCCCGAAATTTGGAGCGCGTAAATATTACAACTATTTCAAATTTAAACACCTACCAAATTTTGAATGCACAGAATTTAGTTATTTTTGAGACAACCGTGTCGAAGTTTGATGATTTTTTAAAAATAAACGAGTAAAACAGAATAAGAAATGGATGTTATATTGAAGCCTGTCATCACCGAAAAAATGACAATTATTAAAGATAAGTATAATCGTTATGCTTTTATTGTCGATAGGAGGGCAGATAAGATACAAATAAAGAAAGCAGTAGAAAAATTGTATGAAGTAGAGGTAGAATGGGTAAATACTTTGATTCAACGAGGAAAAGATGCCTCTCGTTATACAAAATCAGGAATGATTAAAGGGAGAAAAAACAGTTTTAAAAAAGCGATAGTTCAATTGAAAGGCGAACACAGAATTGACTTTTTTAGCAATATATAGTAGAGAAAGAATAAAATGGGATTAAAGAAATTTAAACCGGTAACACCCGGTCAGCGATTTAAGCTAACAAGTAATTTTGAAGAATTGACGGCTTCTGCTCCCGAAAAAAGTTTACTTATACCAAAGAAACGTTCAGGAGGAAGAAATAATCAAGGTAAAATGACCATGCGCTATATCGGCGGCGGTCATAAGAAAATGTACCGTATTGTTGACTTTGTAAGAGAAAAAGACGGAATACCGGCAACAATAAAGACAATAGAATACGACCCCAATCGTTCTGCACGTATTGCTTTGGTTTTTTATGCAGACGGAGAAAAACGTTATATCGTAGCTCCTCATGGTTTGCAAGTAGGACAAAAGATATTTTCAGGAAAAGGAGTATCGCCGGATGTGGGAAATACGCTTTTCTTGTCGGAAATTCCGTTAGGAACAGTAATTCATAATATTGAGATGCAACCCGGAAGAGGAGCAAAAATAGCTCGAAGCGCAGGTTCTTATGCTCAATTGATGTCAAGAGACGAACGTTATGTAACCATAAAATTGCCATCGGGTGAAACGCGCAGGATTCTTTGTACCTGCAAAGCAACGATTGGAATGGTATCGAATATTGACCATAATTTGCAAGTGTCGGGTAAGGCAGGTAGAACGCGCTGGATGGGACGTCGTCCAAGAGTTCGCGGCGTGGTTATGAATCCTGTTGACCATCCCATGGGAGGAGGCGAAGGAAGAGCTTCGGGCGGTCATCCACGTTCACGTAAAGGCTTGTATGCAAAAGGTTATAAGACTCGTAAACCGAAAAAAGCGTCATCACAATTTATAGTAGAAAAGAGAAAAAAATAAAATATAAATAGAAAACATGAGTAGGTCATTAAAGAAAGGTCCATATATCCATCATAAACTCGAAAAAAGAGTGTTGGAAGCACAAGAATCAGGAAAGAAGGCAGCTATTAAGACATGGTCGCGAGCATCAATGATATCTCCTGATTTTGTAGGACAAACAATAGCTGTCCATAATGGAAATAAATTTATACCCGTATATATCACTGAAAATATGGTAGGACATAAATTGGGAGAATTTGCGCCAACACGTATTTTCAGAGGACACGCCGGTAGTAAAGACAAAGGAAAAAAATAAAGAAAAATGGGTGCAAGAAAAAGACTGGCTGCTGAAGCAAGAAAAGAAAATAACAGTAGTGTCTGCATGGCACGATTGGTAGATAATAATACTTCACCTCGTAAAGCCCGATTAATGGCTGATTTAGTGAGAGGGAAAAATGTTGAATACGCTTTAAATGTATTAAAGTTCAGTAAAAAAGAATCATCGGAAAAGATTCGTAAATTAATCCTTTCCGCTATCTCCAATTGGCAGGCAAAAAATGAATCGGAACGAATAGAAGATAGCGGTTTGTACATAAAAGAAATTTTTGTGGACTGCGGTACAATGTTAAAACGATTAAGAACAGCTCCGAAAGGAATGGGTTATAGAATAAGAAAACGTTCTAATCATATTACTGTCGTGTTAGGCAGCAAGATAGAAGGCATAGAAGAAATAGAAGAAAACATAAATCAAACAGAAGAATAAATGGGACAAAAAGTAAATCCAATAGGACTTCGTTTAGGCATCATTAGAGGATGGGATTCTAATTGGTATGGCGGTAAAGATTTTGGGCAAAGATTAGTAGAAGATGATAAAATTAGAAAATACTTAAATACCCGTCTGCAAAAAGCGGGAATATCCAAAATCTATATTGAACGTACGCTGAAACTAATTACAATAACAATCAACACTGCACGTCCGGGTATGATAATCGGTAGAATGGGACAGGAAGTTGATAAGTTAAAAGAAGAGTTGAAGAAAATAACAGGTAAGGATATCCAAATTAATATCTCGGAAATTAAACGTCCGGAATTGGAAGCCGTTTTGGTTTCTCAATCCATCGCAAATCGGATTGAAGGTCGTATGTTTTATAGACGGGTTGTAAAAGAAATCATTTCAGCGACAATGCGTGCAGGCGCGGAAGGAATAAAAGTTTCTATTTCCGGTCGTATCGGAGGAGCTGAAATGGCAAGAACGGAACACTTTAAAGAAGGAAGAACGCCTCTTCATACTTTACGCGCCGATATTGATTACAATCATGCGGAAGCTCATACTACGTACGGACGATTGGGCGTTAAAGTTTGGATATGTCGAGGTTTGATTTATGGTAAAAACGATTTGTTCCAAGCGATGACGGATGGAAAGGCTAATCAAAAGAGAGAAAAATTTTTCCACAGAGACGATAGAAATGATAGAGGAGATAATCGGAAAAGGGACAGAAACGATAGAAGAGATCGGAACGACAGAAATGATCGGAACGTTCGAAATGATAGAAACGACAGAAGAGATAAAAGAAGATAGTTTAATTTTAGTATAAAAAATAAAAGATATAAAATAGAGCAATGTTACAGCCAAAAAAGACGAAATACAGAAGAGTACAAAAGGGCAAAATGAAAGGCAATACCAAATGCGGAGCAGAAATTGCTTTTGGGTCTTTTGCAATTAAAGCCCTTGAAGAATGTTGGATGACAGGGCGACAGATAGAAGCTGCTCGTCAGGCGATTACTCGTTATATGAAACGTGAAGGTCAATTGTGGATTCGTGTATTCCCGGATAAACCGGTAACTAAAAAACCGGCGGAAGTACGTATGGGTAAAGGGAAAGGTTCGCCGGAATATTTCGTTGCGAGAATTTCACCGGGTAGAATAATTTTTGAATCAGACGGCGTTCCATTGGCTATTGCAAAAGAAGCCATGCGTTTGGGCGCGCAAAAATTACCTATCACCACAAAATTTATAGTAAGAAGAGATTATTCAGAAGATATAATATAAGCCGAACAATGAAGCAGTCAATAATATCGGGACTTTCAACAAAAGAATTGTATGAAAGATTGGAAGAAGAAAAAAAGCAATTGGTGAAATTGAAATTACACCATGTCGTTTCTTCTATAGAAAATCCAAATAAAATAAAAGAATATCGTAAAACAGTTGCGAGATTAAAAACAGAAATCAGAGCAAGAGAACTTGCAGAAATAAACGCTGTAAAATAAAAGATAAATTCTTGATATGGAGAGAAATTTTAGAAAACAAAGAGAAGGTGTTGTTGTTAGCAATAAAATGATGAAATCTATTGTTGTTGAAGTAGAAAGTAGATTACAACATCCCAAGTATGGTAAATTTATGAAAAAGACGTCTCGTTTTATGGCACATGACGAAAAAGAAGAATGTCAGATTGGAGACGTCGTAAGGATAATGGAGACCAGACCATTGAGTAAAAATAAATGTTGGAGATTGGTAGAAATAATAGAAAAGGCGAAATAATATGATACAACAAGAATCAAGATTATCTGTAGCGGATAACAGTGGAGCAAAAGAAGTATTGTGTATACGTGTATTGGGAGGGACAAAAAAACGTTATGCCAGCATAGGCGATAAGATTGTTGTAACTGTCAAGAGTGCAATTCCGTCAGGAAACATAAAGAAAGGCACAGTAACAAAAGCTGTCGTAGTGAGAACAAAAAAGGAAGTTCGTAGAAATGACGGTTCTTACATTCGTTTTGATGATAATGCTGTGGTATTATTAACTGCGGCAGAAGAATTACGAGGAACGCGTATATTCGGTCCCGTTGCTCGTGAACTCAGAGAAAAACAATATTTGAAAATAGTATCATTGGCGCCGGAAGTATTATAATTAAAATTAAAGAAGTAAATAAAGAAATGCAACCGAAAATACATATTAAGAAAGGAGATACTGTTCGAGTTTTATCAGGAGATGACAAAGGACAGACAGGTAAAGTGCTTAAAGTAGAAGTGAAAAAATACAGGGCTTTTGTAGAAGGCGTTAATATCGTCTCCAAACATACAAAAGCAAATGCACAACATCCGCAAGGTGGAATTGTAAAGAAAGAAGCGTCTGTACATATTTCTAATTTGATGGTTGTTGACGGAAAAGGAAATGCAACTCGTATAGGAAGGCGTATAGGAAGTAAGGACAAATTAGTTAGATATTCAAAGAAAACAGGAGAGGAGATTAAATAATGAGCTACAAACCAAGATTAAGAGAAAAATACGAAAAGGAAATCCTTCCTTCATTAAAAGAGCAGTTTGGTTTTAAATCAGTGATGCGCGTTCCGAAAATGACCAAGATATGTTTAAATCAGGGATTGGGCGGCGCTACTGCGGATAAAAAATTAATTGATAGCGGTATCAATGAAATGTCAATGATAGCCGGACAAAAAGCGGTTTCGACCAAATCAAAGAAGGACATTTCCAATTTTAAATTGAGAAGAGGAAATCCTATTGGCGTTCGCGTTACGCTTCGCGGCGATAGAATGTATGAATTTTTAGACAGATTAATTTCCATATCAATTCCTCGTATTCGTGATTTTAGAGGCGTTAATGATAAGGGTTTTGACGGAAGAGGTAATTATTCCATGGGAGTTACCGAACAAATTATTTTCCCTGAAATTGATATTGATAAAATTAGCAAGATAAATGGAATGGATATTACATTTGTTACAACAGCGCATAATGACAACGAATGTTTGGCATTATTAAAAGAATTTGGGTTACCTTTTAAAAATCAAAAGAAATAAAAAATTTATCAAAACGACAAAACATATACAAAAAAAATGTACCTTTGCAGTTTTGAAAATACGTAAAGAAAAATTGAAGTAAAATAAAATATGGCAAAAGAGTCAATGAAAGCTCGGGAAGTTAAGCGAGCAAAATTAGTGGCAAAATATGCAAAAAAAAGAGCTGAATTGAAAGCATCTGGCGATTGGGTTGGGCTACAGAAATTACCGCCAAATTCAAATCCTGTTCGTCTGCATAACCGTTGTAAATTAACGGGTCGCCCTAAAGGATATATGAGAGTGTTTGGTATTTCGCGAATTAACTTTCGTGAAATGGCGTCAAAGGGATTAATTCCCGGAGTAAAAAAAGCAAGTTGGTAGTTTACAATTAATAAATTAAGAGATGAAGAAATTATTATACGTGATTGTTGTATGTTGTTTATATACCTCTTGTAAAAAAGAGAAAGAAAAAGATTACAGAGATGCTTGGTGTGGCTACTATGACCTTACTATGACTGAATATAAAGGCGTTGGTCCTCTTGGAGGACTATTTATGACCACTTTTTCTCCGGGTGATGTTTATTATGATAAATCTAAACCGGAAGACGAATTAATCTTGAAAATAAATGATGGTGGTGGTAAGAAGATAGTGTTTAAATTGACAGATAAAGAAGGAAATTTTGTAGAAACAAAAGACGGTGAAAATTACGAAAAAGGGTATATTACATCGGGTGGAGTTTTGTTTTATGAAAAACAAATAGTTGGAACAAGGTCTTTTTCAAAATACACAATAGACGGAAAGTATAATGATTCTCCCGTTGAATTTAATTAGATAAACATTAATAATAAGAAGAATATATAAATATAATATAATAGATTATAAGAAATGAATACGGATCCGATAGCAGATTATTTGACAAGAATTCGTAATGCCGTAATGGCAAAACACAGGGTAGTTGAAATACCTACGTCAAATATGAAAAGAGAGATAACAAAGATATTATTCGATAAAGGATATATCTTAAACTACAAGTTCGAAGACGGTAAAGTACCCGGAACGATTAAGATAGCTTTGAAATATCACCCTGTTTCCAAACAGAGCGCTATTACAACGTTAAAAAGAATCAGTCGTCCGGGGTTGCGAAAATATGTTGGAGCAGATAAACTTCCTCGTGTTTTGAATGGTATGGGTATTGCTGTTATTTCTACGTCTCGAGGTATGATGACAGATAAGGAAGCACGTTCATTAGGAGTTGGTGGAGAAGTTATTTGTTACGTTAGTTAAGGAGGATTAGAAATGTCAAGAATAGGAAAATTACCGATAACGTTACCTGAAGGTGTAACGGTTAACATGGATGAAAAGAAAAGTGTTGTTACTGTTAAAGGCAAAAGAGGAGAATTGTATCAAACAATAGACCCTGCAATAACACTGAAAGTAGAAAACGGCATTCTTCATGTAGAACGCCATACGGAACAAAAAAGACACCGAGCTTTGCACGGTTTGTACAGAGCATTACTTGCCAATATGGTAAAAGGAGTTAGCGAAGGTTTTACCGTTGTTCAGGAACTGGTAGGAACAGGATATAAAGCACAGGCTACAGGACAAATATTAGATTTGTCTTTGGGATATTCGCATAATATTATTTTTGAATTACCTAAAGAAATTACAATCGAAACTGTTACCGAAAAAGGAAAAAATCCGCTTATAAAGATGACTTGTTCGGATAAACAGCTTTTAGGTCAAGTTGCATCCAAAATTAGGTCATATAGAAAACCGGAACCATACAAAGGAAAAGGTATTCGGTTTCAAAATGAAGTGGTACGTAGAAAAACCGGTAAATCGGCAGATAAATAAGATTAGCATAAAATATAAAATCCAAAAACAGGGATGGGAACAAAAAATCAAAAAGTATTTAGAAGAGAAAGGATTAAACATAGAATCAGAAAAACAATTTATGGTACGGCAGAATGTCCAAGATTATCTGTATTTAGAAGTAACAACCAAATATATGCACAAATTATTAATGATGATTTGGGTGTAACATTGGTATCTGCGTCTTCTCAAGTATCGTCAATTGATTCTCAAAAAATAACGAAAACTGAAAAAGCAAAATTAGTGGGAAACGATTTAAGCGTTCGAGCATTAGAAGCAGGAATAACAAAAATTGTTTTTGACAGAAATGGATATTTGTATCATGGTAGAGTAAAGTCTTTAGCAGATGCAGTTAGAGAAGGAGGGTTAATATTCTAAAGAGAAAATAAAGCATGGTTGATATAAAAAAAATGAAAGTAAGCGAAGTTGCCTTTACAGAAAAGTTAGTAAGCGTGCAACGCGTTACAAAGGTTACCAAAGGAGGAAGAACATTTAGCTTTTCTGCTGTTGTTGTTATCGGCAATGGAGAGGGCGTTGTAGGTTATGGTTTAGGGAAAGCAAAAGAAGCAATTGTTGCTATTCAAAAAGGAGCGGAAGACGCAAAAAAACATTTGATTCAAGTTCCGGTATTAAAGGGAACAATTCCCCACATGCAAGAAGGTCATTATAGCGGTTCTCTTGTGTTTATGAAACCGGCGTCGCCGGGGACGGGAGTTATTGCAGGAGGGGCAATGCGTGCTGTTTTTGAAAGTGTTGGTATAAAAAATGTATTGGCAAAATCAAAAGGTTCATCCAATCCTCACAGTGTTGTCAAAGCTACATTCGACGCTTTATCTCGTATGAAAGACCCGTATATGGTGGCTCGATTAAGAGGCGTAGATTTGAATAAAGTATTTAATGGTTAACAACGTTTTTTATAAAATAAGGAAAAGAAATGGATAAGAAATTGAGAATAACTCAGATTAAGAGTCAAATAAATAGACCGCAAGTACAAAAGAGAACAATAAAAGCGCTTGGAATCCAAAAATTAAATCGTCCGATTGAAGTCGTACCAACCCCGCAAGTTTTGGGAATGATTAATTCGGTTAAGCATTTGTTAAAGATAGAAGAAATTTAGTTGAATAGGGAATAAAAAAGAGAAATAAAAGTTTAATATGAATTTGAATAGTTTAAAACCGGCAAAGGGTTCAACAAAGAAAGCAAAACGTATCGGTAGAGGTGAAGGTTCCGGTAAAGGCGGCACTTCAACCAAAGGACATAAGGGCGCACAATCCCGTTCCGGTTATTCCAGAAAACCGGGATTTGAAGGTGGACAGATGCCATTATATAGACGCGTTCCAAAATCAGGATTCAAAAATTTTAACAGAGTAGCGTATACTGCTATCAATTTATCAACATTGCAATATTTGATTGATAACAAAAATGTTTCTTTGATTGATGTAGAAACAATGCGGGCAAATGGATTAATTGGCAAAAACGATTTGGTTAAGATATTAGCAAAAGGGACTATCAATGCAAAAATAGAAGTGAAAGCTCACGCATTCTCCCAAAAAGCAATTCAATTAATTGAAGCCCAAGGAGGCGTCGCAACAAAAATATAATATGAAAAGATTTATAACCACATTAAAAAATATTTATCATATAGAAGAATTACGTAAGCGGATTCTTTATACATTGGGTATTATTTTGGTATATAGAGTGGGGTCTTATATAGCATTGCCCGGCGTGGATGCTCAAGCGCTTGCTAATTCTTCCTTCACTTCGGGTTCGCGTGAAGGATTGTTAGGTTTATTGGATATGTTTTCCGGCGGCGCGTTTTCAAATGCATCTATTTTTGCTTTGGGTATTATGCCGTATATATCCGCATCAATTGTTATTCAATTGCTAACGTTGGTGGTTCCTTACTTTCAGCGTATGCAAAAAGAAGGAGAAAGCGGTAGAAAGAAGATTACTCAAATGACGCGCTTATTGACAATTGCCGTTACGGCATTACAGGCTCCGGCTTATATTGCCAATTTGATAAATACGGTAGGAACAAGTTCAGGCGTTTTTCATACATTTACAGGGCAAGTAATTGCAGGAGGCGCCATTCCATGGTCGTTTACCATTGTTTCTGTGATTATATTAATATCCAGCACTCTCTTTATTATGTGGTTGGGAGAGCGTATCACTGAAAAAGGCATAGGAAATGGTATTTCATTAATCATTATGGTGGGTATTATTGCTCGATTACCTTTTGCTTTGTCTGCCGAATTTGCATCTAAAGTAGCAGAAACGGGAAATGGAGGTTTGGTAACATTTTTGATAGAACTGTTACTGTTGGTAGGCGTTGTACTCATAACTATTTTATTGGTACAAGGTACGAGAAAAGTTCCGGTGCAATATGCAAAACGTGTTGTGGGAAATAAACAGTTTGGAGGTCAGCGGCAATATTTGCCTTTAAAGGTAAATGCTGCAGGGGTAATGCCTATCATTTTTGCACAAGCCATTATGTTTTTACCTTTAACAATTATGGGATTTGCAACTCCGTCTGAAACAATAAGCAGTTTTGCAGCGGCAATGACGAACACCGGCGGGTTTTGGTATAATTTTGTTTTTGCAACCTTGATTGTACTCTTTACCTATTTTTATACGGCAATTACGTTCAATCCTACACAGATTGCCGATGATATGAAAAAGAATGGCGGCTTTATTCCGGGTATTAAACCGGGGAAAAAGACCGTTGAATTTATAGATAGCATTATTTCAAAGATAACGTTACCGGGTTCTCTTTTTCTGGCGTTTGTTGCGATTATGCCGATGTTTGCACGATTGTTTGGAATAAATTCACAGTTTGCTCAGTTCTTTGGAGGTACTTCTCTTTTGATTATGGTAGGCGTGGTTTTGGATACATTGCAACAAATAGAAAGTCATTTATTGATGCGTCATTATGACGGATTGACAAAATCAGGAAGAATTAAAGGACGTTCTCCTCTTCCTGTAAACTAAAATTTTGAAGGAAATGTTAGGCATGATGCGTTTGAAAACGGAACGGGAAATAGAAATAATGAAAGAAAGTTCTTTGATAGTTGGTAAAACTCTTGCCGAGGTGGCAAAGCTTATAAGTCCCGGCGTATGTACTAAAACCTTGGACAAAGTTGCCGAAACTTATATTCGCGACAATGGAGCAACTCCAAGTTTTAAGGGTTATAACGGATTTCCGGCTACATTGTGTCTTTCCGTTAACGAGGTAGTTGTGCATGGTATTCCGGGACGCTACGAGTTAAAAGACGGCGATATTATTTCTGTTGATTGTGGAGCAAAGAAAAACGGGTTTCATGCAGATTATGCCTATACTTTTTGTGTTGGCAATGTTTCCGAAGAAGTACGCAATTTATGCGACAGAACAAAAAAATCGCTCTATTTGGGTATAGAACAGGCAAAGGTTGGAAATAAAACAGGAGATATTGGTTTTGCAATTCAATCTTATGTGGAGAGTTATGGTTATTCTGTTGTCAGAGAAATGACGGGGCACGGAATCGGTAGAAACATCCACGAAAAACCCGACGTCTTGAATTATGGACAAAAAGGGAATGGATATAAGATAAAAAAAGGAATGGTTTTCTGCATAGAACCAATGATTAATTTAGGAGTTAAAGAAATACGTATAGATAAAGACGGTTGGACAGCACGAACGCAAGATGGATTACCCTCTGCTCATTATGAACACATGGTAGCTATTAGAGAAAATGGAACAGAAATTGTGTCAACCTACGTATACATAGATGAAGTGTTGAATAGAAAAGAAATAAAATTAAGTTAATATAATCATTAAATAATACTAAAATGGCAATAAAGTATAGTGTACAGCAAAAGTCACAAGCAGGTATTAAAGGAGGCGGTCACCGTAAATATTACGCGTCTGTAGTCAATTCTGGAGAAGTGACAATAGATGATATGGTAAGGGATATTCAAGAGATTTGTTCCTTGAGTGAACCAAATATCAGGGCAACTGTTGCTGCTTTCGAGACTGTAATTAAAAATAAATTGACAGATAGTTTGGTTGTGCGTTTAGACGAATTAGGGGCTTTTTACCCTGCTCTCTCCAGCGAAGGAAAAACAAATGAAGAGGACGTAAACGAAACTTGCATAAGAAAAGTAGGAATTAATTATCGTCCGGATTCACGTATGATTCGTGCTATGAAACAGGCAGGATATGCAAAAGTGATACCGGAAAAAAAGAAAAAAAGAAAAAAAGACAGAGACTAAACAGTAATGAAAAGTAGCGACTGCTTTGAAGGCAAGGCAAAGCTATTTGACCTGAATCTAATTTTGGTTAAATGTAATGCCGCCTTGAAGTCAAAGCAAAGCTACTTTTTAAAAAAGACAAAAACAGAAAGAGGATATTCGCAATGAAGAAATATATATTATTGGTTACATCGTTTATTTTCATGATAGGCGTTTATTCACAGGAACGGATTATTACTGTGGGAGGCGACACTATTTATGCAAAGATTATGGAAGTGAACGAGAATACGATTACTTACAAACGTTATGCCTATCAGGAAGGAGCAACGTTTATTCTTAATGTAGATAAGATAAGTCATATCATCTGGGAAAATGGAGATATAGATACTTATGTTTATGGATGGGAAGATGAGGAAGAAACGTTTGCCAACAATGATATGACAGTTGCAACGCCGTTTCCTGCTATAGTAGAAAGAAATATGTCCGGTTTTATGTTCGACAACGGAATTGTAATGGATGAAGAGGCGCTTGAATCTTTTATGATAGAAAATCACTTGGGATATTATTGGAAAACATATACAGACGGAAGTAGAATGCTCAAAGCAGGTAAAGGATTATTGATAGGAGGCGGAGCGGCAATGCTTGGCGCAATGGCAATCACAAGTATGTACTATTATGTGGCGGGAGAAACTGTTTCATTCGGAAATTATGCGAAAAGACCTTTTGCCAGATTTGGAATTGCTGTTTCTTGTGCGGGCGCTTTGATATTGATGGCAGGCATTCCATTGACGATAGTAGGTTCGTTGAAGCGGTCTGCTTTTGTTACTTCCTATAACGAGCATTGCGCGGGAAAGTATCCGTCGGAAGTATCGGAAAATGTATTGAGTTGGAGATTGTCTCCAAGTGTAAATGGATTTAGTTTTACATTGAACTTTTGATAAACAGAACAGAGTATATTTATTTGAAATGATATTATACAAATGGGAAGCAAAGAATTTTTACAAATAAACAGGTAACAAAAAGTAAATAATAAAAAAATATATATAAACATAAATGGCAAAGCAGGAAACAATAGAGCAGGATGGTATAGTGAAAGAATCATTAGGAAATGCAAGGTTTCGTGTAGAACTTGAAAATGGGCACATGGTAACAGCCCATGTTTCGGGCAGGATGAGGATGCATTATATCAAGATTTTGCCCGGAGATAAAGTAAAAATGGCAATGTCCATTTATGATTTGACAAAAGCGAGAATTATATTTAGATATAAAAATTAATATTATAATGAAAGTAAGAACATCCGTAAAAAAGAGGTCAGATGACTGTAAAATAGTACACCGTAAAGGAGTGGTGTATGTAATTAATAAAAAGAATCCCAAATTTAAACAAAGACAGGGATAATAATTTTAATAGAAGAATAAATATATGGCGAGAATTGCTGGTATTGATTTACCGAAAAACAAAAGAGGAGTTATAGGACTGACTTATATTTACGGCATAGGCAAGTCAACGTCTGAAAAGATATTGAAAGAAGCTAATGTGTCTTGTGATAAGAAAGTACAGGATTGGGATGATAACGATTTGAATGCCATTCGTGGGATTATTACTGAAATGAAAATAGAAGGAGCATTACGTTCCGAAGTTCAGATGAATATCAAACGATTAATGGATATTGGTTGTTATCGGGGAATCCGGCACCGTATTGGATTACCTCTTCGAGGACAATCAACAAAAAATAATGCTCGTACACGAAAAGGGCGTAAGAAAATTGTTGCTAACAAAAAGAAAGCAACCAAATAATTTAATGTAAATTTATAATTTGGAAAATAATAATTTGATTTATGGCAAAATCAACGAAAGTTACTAAGAAGAGAGTAGTAAAAGTAGATGCATTTGGGAAAGCATACGTTCAGGCTTCTTTCAATAATGTGATTGTTACGCTGACAAACAGCAGTGGACAGACAATTTCATGGTCATCTGCCGGAAAAATGGGCTTTAGAGGGTCAAAGAAAAATACGCCCTATGCAGCACAGGTAGCCGCACAAGATGCATCGAAAGTTGCTTATGATTTAGGATTACGCAGAGTGAAGGTTTATGTAAAAGGTCCTGGCGGCGGACGTGAATCGGCTATTCGTAATATTAATGCTTCAGGGATTGAAGTATCGGAAATAATTGATGTTACACCATTGCCACACAATGGATGCAGACCTCCAAAAAGAAGAAGAATATAAAAACAGAATTAGTTACAGTAAAAAAATAAGTTAAAAATATGGCAAGATATATTGGACCTAAAACTAAAATAGCAAAAAGATTTAAGTCTCCGATTTATGGTTATGACAAATATTTGGATAGAAAGAATCGTTCACAAGACCGTAATTCAACTAAGAAAAGATCTTTTAAAGTTTCGGAATATGGTTTACAATTAAAAGAAAAGCAAAAAGCAAAATACACTTATGGAGTTTTAGAACGTCAATTTAAAAATGTTTTTCGTCGAGCGTCTTCCAAAAAGGGAGTTACGGGTGAAATATTATTACAATTAATGGAAGCTCGTTTGGATAATGTTGTATATCGTATGGGAATAGCGCCTACGCGCGCCGGCGCACGTCAGTTGGTTTTACATAAACACATCACTGTAAATAATGCTGTTGTTAATATTCCGTCCTATTCGATTAAACCAAATGATATTGTCAGCGTAAGAGAACGTTCCAAATCATTGGAAGTAATTGTTAATTCTTTAAGTACTCGTAGTGTAAGCGCTTATCCATGGTTGGAATGGGATTTAAATACCATGACCGGAAAATTTATGCAATACCCGGAGAGAGAAATGATTCCTGAGGAAATTAACGAGCAATTAATTGTCGAGTTATATTCCAAGTAATAGTAATAAGTAATAGTTTAATAGTTTAAAAATTAATAAAATATAATATAATGGTTACAATACCCTTTCAAAAACCGGATAAAGTACTGATGATAGAAGTAAATGATTCATTCAGTGTTTTTGAATTTCGTCCGCTTGAGCCAGGCTATGGAATAACAATAGGAAATGCCTTACGAAGAGTGTTACTTTCTTCCCTGGAAGGTTTTGCTATTACATCTCTCAAAATAGAGGGCGTTCCTCATGAATTTGCTACTATACCCGGCGTAATTGAAGATGTTACGGAAATGATTTTAAATATCAAACAAATCCGTTTAAAAAGTAAGATAGAAGACCAAACAAATGAGAAAGTAAGATTTACCATTACCGGAAAAGATGAATTTGTAGCTGGGGATATCAATAATTTCTTGAATAACTTTCAAATATTAAATACAGACCTGCACATATGCACAATGGAACCCAATGTAAAATTGGATATAGAAATGACCGTTGATAAAGGACGCGGATATGTAACGATAGAAGAAAATAAATTGCTTCATGACGGAATAAATGTAATCGCAATTGATTCCATACATACGCCCATTAAAAATGTGATGTTCAAGGCTGAAAGTTATCGTGTAGAACAAAAAACCGACTATGAAAAACTTGTTTTGGAGATAAAAACAGACGCTACCATTACTCCAAAAGAGGCTTTACAAAAAGCAGCCGATATATTGATTCAGCATTTTTCAACTTTTTCCGACGACAAAATAACAGTAACGAGAGAAGAGGTGACGATAACAAGCGATTTTGATGAAGCATCATTGCACGTTCGTCAAATTCTGAAAGCCAGACTGGCAGATATGGAATTATCGGTTAGAGCTTTAAATTGTTTGAAAGCTGCAGATGTAGAAACAATGGGAGAATTGGTTTCATTCCATAAAAGTGATTTATTGAAGTTTAGAAATTTCGGGAAAAAATCATTGATTGAATTAGAAAACTTGATAAAATCCAAAGGATTGTCGTTTGGTATGAATATTTCAAAATATAAATTAGAAGAATAGGTATAAAGATATGAGACACGGAAAAAAAGTAAATCATTTAGGGAGAACCAGTTCACATCGGAAAGCAATGTTGTCGAACATGGCTTCTTCTCTTATTAAACATAAACGGATTACGACTACAGTTGCAAAAGCTAAAGCGCTTAGGAAATATATTGAACCTTTGATATCCAAATCGAAAGAAGACTCTACTCATTCTCGTCGTGTAGTATTCAGTTATTTACAGGATAAAGACGCAGTAACGGAATTGTTTAGAGAAATTTCTCAAAAAATAGAAAACAGACCCGGAGGATATACTCGAATATTGCGTACAGGATTCAGAATAGGAGACGCTGCCGAAATGTGTATAATTGAATTAGTAGATTATAATGATAACTATACACAAAATAAAGGAGGAAAGCAACTAAAAGCCAAAGCAACGCGTCGTGGTTCCAGAACAAAGAAAAAAACTGAAGATACCGCTCACGAAGAAGAAAATACGGTAACAGAAGAAATCGAATCAGTTGAAGAAGCTCAAATATTGGAAGAAACTCCGTTGGAAGAGCCTCAAACAATAGAAAAAAACTCTGATATGGAAGAATCTCCAGAACAAATAACCGAAACACCCATTTCGGAAATAGAGTTGGAAAATGGAGATCATAAAGAGTAAGGGAATATCTTTTTAAATTGTGATGAAAAGGAAGATGAGTAATTGTCTTCCTTTTCTCTTATACGGGGACAAGGGAAGTTTGGCAGCAGGCAACAAGCAGCAGGCAACAAGCAACAGGCAGGCAGGCAACAAAAATAGTGATTAACCGCCCATTAATCTGCGATAAATATAAAAAGAAAATAACTTTTTTAGATTTGCAAGTAATTTGTTATTAGTAAATTGACTTGAAGTTATATGAAAGTTTGCATTCAAGAGGGCGATGTCTCTGTTTTGCAAGTCCGCCGTCTTGCGAATGTTTGTTTCTTTCGCCCTTTCCTCCTCCCCTACCCTTTCGCTCCCCGTCCCTTATTCCTTATAGGGATACCAGCAAAACCTGTAGTCTATAGAAAAAAATAACTACTTTTGTATCTTTAAAAACAAAATAAAAAATGACAAATAATAAAGCATTATTGAAACTAATAAAGTGCGTACTTCCAAAAGAGATAGTAGATTCTTTTGAGTTGGTATCATTGAATAAATCAGGAGAAACATTAGATATATATAGAAGAATCGAATATCATTCCTGAAGAATATAAAGGAAAAGGATTATCATCCAACGGTTTCTATGAGGAATCAAAAATAAAAGACTTTCCATTACGAGACAGGAAAGTCATCCTTCATGTTCGTCGCAGACGCTGGGTTGATGAAAAGGGGAAAAGCTATTCACGTCAGTGGGAACTGACAGCAGAAGGGACACGCTATTCGAAAGAATTTGCGTTTTTTTTAAAAGAGACTTTTGGATACTTACCCGATAGCAGCCCAATCTCTTGAAATATATT
>JAISDH010000054.1 GCA_031264975.1 Bacteroidales bacterium | reverse complement strand
TTGGGTTAGGACTAAACAACTTGTTTCTATGGGTTTTTACTCAAGGTTTAGCAATTTATTATTTGTTGTCAAAAATTTTAGCAGCAGCAATTTGCTATTTATGGAATTTTTTTGCACGAAAATATTTATTATTTAATAAGAAATCAAATGAAAAATAAAGAAAACATTATTATTGCCGGAGCGGGTCCGGCAGGCTTAACCGCCGCTTATGAGATTGTGAATAGCAACGTCGACAATGCTGTAACGGTTTTTGAGGCGACAGATGCTATTGGAGGTATTTCGCAAACCGTGAACTACAAAGGCAACCGAATGGACATTGGCGGACACAGGTTTTTCTCTAAAAATGACGATGTAATGGCGTGGTGGAACAACATGATGCCCTTGCAGGGCAAACCGTCCATTGATGACATTTTACTCAAAAGAGAAAAACAGTTGCCGGAAAACGATACTGACCCTGAAAAAATAGACCGTGTAATGCTACTTCGTCGGCGCGTTTCTCGCATATTTTACCTGCGGAACTTTTTTGATTATCCGATTTCACTTCGCTTTGAAACATTCGCCAACATGGGACTTTGGAATACAATTAAAGCAGGTTGCGGATTTATTTGGGCTTCGATTTTTAAACGAAAAGAAAATTCTTTGGAAGATTTTTACATCAACCGCTTTGGGAGACCGCTATATTCAATGTTTTTTGAAAATTATACCGAAAAAGTTTGGGGCGTTCACCCATCAAAACTTGGTGCGGATTGGGGAGCGCAACGCGTAAAAGGTTTGTCGTTGTTGAGCCTGCTTACCAATGTCTTTAAGAAAAAATCGTCAATCGAACAAAAGAACACCGAAACTTCTTTGATTGAACAATTTATTTATCCGAAGTATGGACCTGGACAACTCTGGGAATCTGTTGCTGACGATATTCGCTCTAAAGATGGAAAAGTAGAGAAAAATACTACTGTTGAGAAAATTGAAGTGAAAAACAATAAAATTGTTTCTGTAACTGTATCGAAAAACGGAGAGAAAACAACTATCCCTTGCGGCTATTTCTTTTCTTCAATGCCAATAAAAGATTTGATTCAAGCGATTTACGGTGAAGAACCCTGTGAAGAAATTAAACGGATTGCTCAAAATTTGCCTTACAGAGATTTTATCACTGTTGGTTTATTGGTTGATAAACTGCAAATTAGTAATAATACTAAAATCAAAACTTGGAATAACATCGTTCCGGACACTTGGATTTATATTCAGGAAGCTGATGTAAAGTTAGGGCGGTTGCAAATTTTCAATAACTGGTCGCCATACATGGTGAGCGATTTCAAACACAAAATTTGGATTGGCTTAGAGTATTTCTGCACGGAAGGCGATGAAATGTGGAATATGGGCGACAAGGATTTTATTGAAATGGCGATTAATGAACTTGATAAAATTCAAGTCATTCGGAAAGAGGACGTACAAGATGCTGTTCGTGTAAAAATTAAAAAAGCATATCCCGCTTACTATGGAACATACTACGAATTGCCCAAAGTTGTTGATTATCTCAACAGCATTGAAAATCTATATTGTATTGGTCGCAACGGACAGCACCGCTACAACAATCAAGACCACTCCATGCTCACTGCAATGGAAGCTGTAAAGCACTTGAACGGCAAATTATCCGACAAAAAAATTATTTGGAATGTAAATACAGAAGGAGAATATCATGAAAAAAAATAACAAAAAACACAAAAAACACAGCGCTGTTAAGGTAGATTTTACGTTTTTGAAATTTATTTTTGAGAAGAAACAACTGCTTGACTGGGCAATTTTGTTTACTGTCTGCCTTGTTGCTTACATCGGCTTAAAGACTTTCTACCCATATCCTTGTTCTAGTAATGATTCCGGAAGCTATGTTAAGGCTGCCATTGAGGATATATTTTACGTTTATCGCCCTTTTGGTTATTCGTATTTCTTGCAGGTTCTTCATACTATATACGAAAATATTCATTTTGTATTTATTATTCAGCTATTGCTATTTTTCTTTTCTACGGCATTTGTTGCTTTTACGATTAAATATTTTTATCATCCTAAAAGTAAATGGCTTTGGTTCCTGTTTTTATTGCTTATCAGTGCAAATCCTCCATTTTTGATTATGTGTAACTGGATTTTAAGCGATGCGTTATTTGCCTGTCAAATATATCTGCTACTTGGACTATTTATATTTATTGTAAAAAAGAAAAGTTGGATAGCCTTGCTCTTATTTGAAATAGTACTTTTTTCGTCTATGCACGTAAGGTACTCTGCTATTATTTTTCCGTTTTTCTTTATTCCTTTTTTTATTATGGTCAAGGGTTACTATATGAAATTTATATCCATATTTGCTTCCATAATTGTTTTTACAATTTTTTATTCACAAATTGAAAACAGTATGTACAAACAGGTAAAGATAAAACAATTTTCAACAGGTTTTGACGGATGGAATTATCTGAATAACGCTTTGTATATTGTTCCTCACATTGACATGAACGAAAATGATATGAAAGACAGAGATTTAAAAAATCTACATTCATTCATTATTGCAAACAAAGATTCCATTTCAACTCTAATTGAACGTAACGGTATTGGAGCAAATTTTGTATGGGATCCACAAGGAGCTTTGAAACAATATCTCTTTAAAACTATGCAGAGTACAAATAGCCTATATTTGTCGACTTTTGTTAAATTAGGCAGCAATCAATATAAAAAATATGCTACTTATCTGATAACACACTATCCGATAGAGTTTGCCAAACATTATTACTTTCCAAATATGTTATCGGCATTTTATCCATCATCATTAGGATTAATAGGTCAGCAAGGCGACACAACAAAGCATAATGAGATTTTTGAATATTATCACATAGATAAAGATTCCAAAACAACTGCAAAGATTGATATACTCTATAGCCCAAATTTTTTGAAAATCATGCAAATCTGGGAAATCATTATTTGGGGAACGCTACTATTTTTAGGGATATGGGCAATTGTACAACGAAAAAGAATAGCCTTTCCCAAGCAGGATAAAATCATCTTTTGGGGAATATTTTCCTTTGCCGTTATCTATTATGCCTCGACAATATTTGCTTCTGCAATAGAATTTAGATACTGGATTTCGATGTATTTCGTGAAATTTGCAATCATGTATCTTCTGCTCAATTCTTTTGCATCTCAAAGAAAATGCCGAAAAGAAACGACTACATAAAAGATTTTAAAGCGTCATTGTCAATTCCGGCTGTCATTCTCGTGAAAACAAGCATCCTATTTTCTAACATAGACACTTCCGACAATTTGATTTTATGTCAAGATAAAAAAACAAGTGGGTGAAAATAATGATTAATGGTTAGTAAACGGGTGGACAAGGAGACAAATTGTTGCTTATAATCTTTCGGTTTCTTTCACTGCTTACACCCCGATTGGGACTTGGTTTTTATGCATTTATGTATCCACAGTGCGTTGCACTGTGCTATTGATTTCAGCCTTTCAGGCTGATGCCTTCACCCATTCATCCTTTCGCCCCTTACACCTTGTCCCTTTTGCCCTTTCGTGCCTTTCGTGCCTTTCGCCCTTTCGTGGCTTGCCTGCCTGTTGCTTGTTGCTTGCTGCTTGCTGCCTGTTGCCATCTTCCCTTCGCCTTTTCGCCCTTTCATCCCTTCGCCCCTTCGCCCTTTCGCCCTTTCGTTCCTTTCGCCCTTTCTTGGCTTGCCTGCTTGCTGCCTGTTGCTTGTTGCCTGCTGCCCTCTTCCTTTCATTACGTTTTTTTAATTGAGAACAGAAAGGAAAGTCCTCCATTTGGTCCGGATTGGGCGGTAATTTCTCCGTTGTGAAAAAGAACGGCATGTTTGACAACTGAAAGTCCTAAACCTGTTCCGCCTACTTTGCGGGAACGTCCTTTATCTACCCGATAAAAACGTTCAAAAATACGCGCCAAATGTATTTCGTCAATACCAACTCCTGTGTCGGAATAGGAAAAATAATACATCTGCTCATCTTCCCTGCAAAGTTCAATCTCTATGTTTATACCGCAACCGGCATAAGCAATTGTATTGTCAAACAAGTTCCGAAAAATGGAATATAACAACGATAAACTCGCATAACAAGGTAATGTATAACCTTCTATTTTGTTGATAACAGTCATCTCCTTCTCCTTTAATTGCAAAGAGACGTCGGAAATAATCTGTCTAATCAGTTCGGAAATATCAAGCTGTTCTTTTTGTATCAATCCGGGAGCTTCGTCAATGCGGGTCAGGTGGGCAATGTCATACAGTAAAGCCGCTAAACGTGTGCTTTGTAAGTATGACTTCATAATGAAATCATCCAAAATCTCACGAGGTAAATCTTTGTTGTTGATAATCGTTTCCAAATATCCCTGAATACTGCTTACGGGGGTTTTCAACTCATGAGCAATGTTTTGAGTAAGCTGTTGTTTGATTGCGTTCTTCTCTTCTTCCTGGGCAACCACTTGCTGTTTTTCCTTTAGGAGGTCTTTTTTCATAGTCGTGAGACGATTATAAATCTGAACAATGTGCAGAGAGATATCTCCCAATTCGCTGTTTGGAAAATGAGTGGGATATTCAATGATTTCATCCTGTTTGGCTTTCATGGCGAAGTCGTTTAACCGTTCGATACTTTCCCCTAAATGTTTCATGACCGTATAAAAAATTACCCCCATGACCAGCAAAAGTAATACGGCAATGTAGATAAACTGTAAATCTGCTTTCAGGCTAATCTTCAAATGAGCGCTGTAGGGTAAGGCAGAACGGATAATGCAGTCTTCATATTTATTGGCAGAATAAAAATATATTTCACCGGTTGTATGCGACTTTCTTCTAACGTCATAGCCCATGCCATTCTTTAAGGCATTGAGTACTTCCTTACGGTTGGCGTGGTTTTCCAAAGAATCGGTAGGTTTGGCTTCCGAATCATACAAAACATTTCCCGACAAATCCATTAGCGTTGTCCTGTAGGGAGTTTCTTTGGTAATGGAATCCAACGGCAACCCTTCCTGCATGGTGCGATAGATTGTATTGTTGTGTTCCGTTAGACGGATATTTAAAAGTTCTATCTTGTATTGCTTTTCTCTGGAATATTGAAAGAAAATGAATATAAAGGTCAACAGCACAAAAAATGTAGCCACCGACCAAAATATTCTTAAATGAAACCGAATGTAAGGTTTGTTTTTCCCCATTGAAAAAAATGATTATTCCTCAAAACAATATCCATATCCCAACCGTGTAACAATGTGTTTGTCATAAGGGATAATTTTCTTTCGCAAACGTGTAATATGTACGTCAATGGTACGGTCTGTAACAAATACGTCGTCGCTCCAGATTCTATTCAAAAGGTCTTCCCTGGAAAAAACTTTACCGGGATTCTGCAAAAGAAGACACAATATCTCAAACTCTTTCTTGGTAAGTATTATCCCATTCCCCAAAATACTTGCCTTTTTGCTAACAAGGTCTATGGTAAGCGTATCGAAATGGAGCACATTTTCCTTTGACTTATCCGCCGGCGTAGCGTTGCTTCTTCGTAAAATTGTTTTTACCCTCGCAACAATTTCTTTAACAGAAAATGGTTTTGAAATATAATCGTCAGCGCCTAAGTCCAACCCTTTGAGAATATCATCTTCGGTATCTTTTGCGGTACAGAAAATAATCGGAATATTGGCGGTGTTTCTGCTCTTTTTAAGAATCGCAGCCATTTGAAAACCGGAAATATCACCCATCATGACGTCCAGCAACAACAAATCATAACCGGCAACATTCATGGTTAAAGCCTCTTCCGCCGAATTGGCAGTATCTACATTATAACCTGCCTGAGTGAGATTAAACTTTAATATCTCACATAAACTTTCTTCATCATCAACAACTAAAATACGAGCCTGTTCCATGTATTATTTTATTTTGCTGCAAAAGTAATCATTTCTCATTACAGTTATGTTACAAGTTTGTAAGAAATGTGTGAAAAAAACGAAAGAAGAAAGGGGACGAAAAGTGCAAAGAACAAGGGACAAGGAACGAAAATGGGAAAGGAGAGAAGGAAAATAGTAGACAAGAAATAAGGTTAATTCTTTTTTTGAAGTGCTATAAAAAATATCCAGCGGTTCTGAAAAGAAAAAAGACTTTATCTTTTAAACCAAAATTGTTAGATATAAAACGTTGTATTTTACCGTTGAGTCGTTCTGCTTTAACATTTGTACGTCCGTGTTTGAAGAAGTTCAGTATTTCATCTTCGTGTTTGCGCAGCATTTTTACAGTTTCCTTAATTTCTTCTATGTTCCAAGCTATTTCGTACCATTTACAGAGTGCGGGTTTGATTTGTTCGATCGATTTGCCAACTTCCCCATAGACATACCAATGCTTAAAATCCTGACTGATTTGGTAAACTATCTTTAAGTCGATACGGATAAAAAATAACTGATATATTGTCTTTTTCATTTCATCGTTCCATTTGTCGGACGATTGTGTTATGGCATGTGATACCCTTCGCAAAAGTTCTATTCCGGCAAGTATCGACCTGCCTTCCGGATTGCGTTTTTTCTCTTTGCTAAGTTGGCTTTGCATTTCTTTCAATTTACGTTTTCTTACCACTCCAATTGCATCGTAAACATATTGCATCACGCGGAATTTGTCGATTATTTGCTCGGAATACGGAATCAACCCGTTAAAAACAAGTGCGTAAATTGGGTTCATATCCATGCTTACTGTCTTAATTTGTTGCAAATCCTGCCTTGAAAATTTTCCCATGACGGATTCCAATTCATTGGCGGTTGTCGATTCTATCATCATCGCTATTTTGCCCGTATCGTTGTTTATCAAAATTGTAAATCCTTTGTGACCAATATATTTATCGTCAATATTCATGTTTGTTCCGTATTTTACTTAACCACCAATTGCGCTATGTGATTGGAGGTTATTTACAGAAAAAACTAAATCGAATTTCCCTCTCAAAATAGGGAACTTGCTATTCAAAGTAGGAAATTTGCTACTAAAAGTAGCAAACTTCCCTAGAAAAACGTCGAACTTCCCTAGAAAAGCAGGAAACTTGCCTCTCAAAGTAGGAAACTTCCTATTTGAAATAGGAAACTTGCCTCTCAAAGTAGAAAGTTTCCCTCTCAAAGTAGGAAGTCCGATACTTTTTATAGGAAGTTCGATACTTTTTGTAGCAAACTTCCCATTCAAAGTACCAAACATGATTCTAAAAGCACCAAATAGCCCTATAAATGTAGCAAATAATCTTCTCAAAGCGGCAAAAAATCAGAAAAAAATAGTATAAGATTTGTCTGAAAACAAACAAGATATTGATGAAACAAACAATCGAACACATTCCGTCCCTGACGGGACGGTTGTTTGTGGT
>JAISDH010000033.1 GCA_031264975.1 Bacteroidales bacterium | reverse complement strand
AATATGTACCTTTGCAAAAAAATAAACGTAATCATGAGAAGATACAAAGTAAATCAAACAAGGAAAAAATATGAGAATATGAGAAACATCGTTTTAATCGCAGTAATGTTTTTATTTGTAGGCTTTAGTCAAGCGCAAAACTATTCCATAAAAAACAGGTGGAATGTAAAAGCAGGTTATTCAAGATATGGAAATAACACGTATGCTATTTCTAAGAAAAATAGTGCAAAAACTGTACAGCAAGGAAGTTCTAATTTTCGGATAGAAGGCAATTATGGGATTATATCCTGTTTGGAATTAGGGTTATATGCCGGAATCATGACTTATCCTGTTCAGAGTATCACCATAGCGCAGGGGTTTTACAGCGACACTATGGGGTATCGATTGGAAATAGAATATTCGCCGGATGAAATGGAAACGGTGATAGCTCCGACGTTTGGTTTGAATGTAAATTTTCATATCCTTCCCCTGTTTGTCAAAAAAGAAGACTGTCGATGGGATTTGTATATCAGTGCAAAATATGGAGGTTGTTTTTTTGCAAGAGAGCAATATCCTTTACAAATGTTCAATCGTTCGTACAAACATGAATATGGGGCAGGAATCGGTGGTAGCGTATATTTTTGGAAGGTCTTTGGTTTGTTTGCGGAATGTTCTTTTGGGCAATATTCATTTTTCCGAAACAAAAACTTACATCGCCCTGACGTAGCGTTGTCTCTCCCTATTAAAAACCATTATGCGAGAGATTATTTTAATCTACGGGGAGGATTTACCTTTAAATGGCGTTAAAAGAAATGCGTATAAATAACGGGGAAAGTTTGGGCTTGTCTGTTATTTTTACTTTTCTATCATTGAATCAAGAATACATAAATTGAGAACTTAATATATAGATGAAAAAAACATTTCTCCTCATTATAGTAACTATGTGGGCAGGTATGACGGTTTTTTCTCAACGGAGGATAGTTGGCGGATGGCATGGCGTTCTGAATATTGCAGAAATGACCTTACCGATAGCGTTTCATATCGAAAAAAAAGACGGCGTCTATATAACATTTATAGACAGCCCCAATCAGGGAGCAATGGGAATTGCAACAACAAATACTGTTTTGAAAGGAAATAACCTTACCGTCAATATCGCCAAGTTGTTTGCCGTCTTTGAAGGAAAGGTGAAGAAAAATACCATCAAGGGAACATTTACCCAAATGGGAACGTCTGCCAATTTGATTTTGAATCGTGGAGATGCAAAGTATAGTCGTCCGCAAGACCCGATACCTCCCTATCCTTATAATTCGGAAGATGTTCAATTTGAAAACAAACAAGCCGACATATCCCTTGCCGGAACATTTACGTACCCCCAAACAGGAAATGATTTTCCTTCCGTCATCCTAATCACCGGCAGCGGAGCGCAAAACAGAGATGAAGAACTGCTAAATCACCGTCCTTTTCTCGTGCTGGCAGATTATCTTACCCGTAAAGGGATAGCCGTTTTGCGTTATGACGACAGGGGAACAGGCGCTTCTCAAGGTATTTACCACAAGGCAACATTAGAAGATTTTGCATCGGATGCGGCAGCGGCAGTTTCTTATTTGCGTTCCCGCAAGGAAGTTAATCCGAAAAAAACAGTGCTGATTGGACACAGTGAAGGGGCATGTATTGCTTTTATGCTTGCGGGAAAAGATACCGCTTTGGCAGGCGTTGTTTCCATGGCGGGAATGGCTATTGCGGGAGACAGTCTGATGAAACTTCAACGTTATTTAATCAGCAAAGCCATGAACGTTTCCGATAAGGATATTGCAGAAAATGAAGAATTGGTTGAAAAGATGAACAACCTTATCCAACAACATACTGCCGATTCGGTCTTTAATCATCCCAAACTGTTTGTTGACGAAATCATTCCTCCAAAGATGAAAAACAATACTCCCGTACGAAATGCATACGCTACGGAATTAATAAAACTTGCTTCTCCGGAACTGCAATCTCTTCTGCAATATAATCCTGTGGAAGATTTATTGAAAATAAAATGTCCTCTATTGGCTATCAACGGAGAAAAAGATTTACAAGTACCGCCGAAAATTAATCTGGACAATTTCTCCCAATGGATAACCTCCCCTTTGACCATAAAACAATATCCCGACTTGAATCATCTATTTCAACACGCTGAAACAGGACTTGTATCGGAATATGGTCAAATAGAAGAAACCATTTCGTCCGACGTATTGGAAGATATTACCCAATGGATATTGAAGATTACAGAATAATTCTTTTGTTATCGCTCTTTATACTTCGCACGGTATAATTTTGTGAGATGTTATCATGCAACTTGAAAAGTCAGATTTTCATAACCACCGTATAGTAATCATCTCCCGATTGCTAACTGAAAAGCAGGACGCGCTACTAATAAGTTCTGCCTTCGGCGAAAAATACAGGATTCAACCCTCTCCCGAAAATTACAATAGATTGATATTCTTTTAAAATACTGTTTGCTTTATAATAGAAATATATATACGTAAATTTTCTCACGTATATACATAAATTTTCTCACGTATGCACGTAAATTTTCTCACGTATGCAAGCACAGCACGGGCAGTGTGTAATCATTGCTTAGGCAGTATGTAAAATGACGGCGCCAATTTATACGCACAATGAATACCCTGCCACGTTTTGTATGGTAGGGACTCGATGCATCGCGTTTCTACCATTTTTTTAATTTCATATCACAATTTTAGTCCGCGCACAGTATAATAACGTATATTATATAATCCCAAGTCCCTTTAAAAAGACAAGGAATATCGCCAACGGAGCGACAAACCGAATGATAAATACAAACACAGGGAAAAACCAAACTCTGACAGTACCTTGGTTGGTGATTTCATCTTTTGTTTGGTCTATCTCATAAAACCATCCCAGAAAAATGACAATAAATAAAGCGCCTAAAGGCAACAATATATTCGTGGATAAAAAATCACAATTATCAAAGACAGTTTTCTCAAACAGTTTTGCATTACGTAATGGTCCGAAAGAAAGCGTGGTAAATATCCCCAATATAAATGCCAATGCGGCGCCAAAAATGGTGGCATTACGTCTTTTCATTTTAAACTCTTCCGAAAAATAGGCAACAACCACTTCGAGCAATGAAATTGTAGACGTTAAGGCGGCAATAGCCAACAAAATAAAAAACAATAAAGCGAAAATTTCTCCCCACATCATTTGTTGAAACACTTCCGGTAAGACAATAAATACCAATCCCGGTCCCTGTTGGGGACTTAATCCAAAGGAAAACAATGCCGGAAAAATAGCTACTCCCGCTAAAATAGCAATACCCATATCGGTAAGAGATACGGACAAAGCCGTTTTAAACAAATTATTATCTCTCTTGATATATGAACCATAAGTAATAAGCGCCCCCATGCCAATACTCAATGAGAATGCTGCCTGTCCGAGTGCGTCTAATATTACATTGGAATTTATTTTTGAGAAATCGGGATAAAATAAAAATCTCAAACCGTCCATCGCGCCCGGCAAACTAATCGTTTTTATGGAGAGTATTACCAATATCAGAAAAAGCGCAGGCATCAATATCTTTGAAGATTTTTCTATCCCCTTCTGAACGCCGCTTATAATAATTAGTACGGTGAAAATCATAAAAATGAATTGCCATAAAAGAGGCATTACTGTTCCCTTCTGAAATTCATTAAAAATTTCGGCTGGAGAAGAACTGACTGTAGCAGAAAATATATCCTTTACGGAAAGGTATATATAGTGTAATGTCCAACCGGAAACAGTGGTATAAAAGGCAAGAATGATAAAAGCCGAAAAAATACCCATTAATCCCACCAAATACCAATATGATTTAGGAGCAAGTTTCACGAAAGAAGCGTATGAATTACCCCGTCCGCGCCTGCCGATAACAAATTCTGATAAAACAACGGGGATGCCAATAACAATGACAAAAATAAAATATATGAGCAAAAAAGCGCCTCCTCCATTTTCCCCTGTCATGTATGGAAATCTCCAAATATTTCCCAACCCTACCGCTGAACCTACCACCGCAGCGTATGCCCCAAACTTGCTTGTAAATCCGTCTCTTTTCCTATGATTCATCATGTTCAAATAATAAAATAATCATACATTCAATGATTTATATACGTTATTTCCTTTCATTTTCAGTTCTGCAAACATACAATTATTTTTTCAGATAACCTATAAAGAAAATTAATTTTTGC
>JAISDH010000470.1 GCA_031264975.1 Bacteroidales bacterium | reverse complement strand
ACAAATTACAGACGAACAAATGAATGGTTTAAATCTCAAAAAAAACCAGTTTCACGGTGAGTGGAATTACTCAATAAAAAAACAAAAACGTATTACTTAATTTCGGACAATCCCTAAATCCATGCGCTAATTTCGGTTTGTATGACATAATTCTCAAGCCAGCGTTTCATTATGATATATCCCAGAGGAAAAGCAATCAGCGCTCCGATGGCAAGCAAAGTTAAATGTTCCTTAAAAAATATGTCGAGAATATCTTTGATTGTTGCGCCGTTGATTTTGCGGACTGCGATTTCCTTTCGCCTTTCCTCGCAGGTAAGCGATACCATAGATACAAAGCCGAAAACGCAGACAGTCAGACAAACGAGTGACACAGCGGTAAGTATCGCAAGCAGGGCATTCTCCGATTTCAGATATTTGTTGTATTCTTCTTCTGTATTGTAACATACATAATATCTATTGGGAAATTCTTTCTCAAGAATTTTTCTGATTTTTTCCATGCAGGTTTTCCAGCTTCCTTCGTTATATTTGAACAGGATATGTCGCGTCTTTTGTAGCCATTCGCTGTTCAAACGGCGGTAATAAAATGGTCGGGTTTTAACTGTAGGCGAGAAATTGTATATGTTTTTTATTACGCCCTTCACCACACAATAATTATTAAACGTTTTACCCACGGCTCTGTCCCATTCTAAAGCCTTTGCGAGCGATTCGCTTATCAGCACATACTTTTTATCGTCGTCATCCCTGAAAAATTCTCCCTCTATCAGTTCAAATTCATAAAATTTGGCATACTGTTCCGAAATATGAAAATCTGCGCAATATATTACGGCCTCTCTCTGTTTTCCATCCCAATCGCTTATCTCACCCACAGATGTCCCGAATACCGGCAACAAAGGCTCATGTGCGCTCAGAGTCTCTTCTATTTCGGGTATCTGTTTCATTTTATCATTCAGTATTTCCATCTCTTCGGACGCTATCGCCACATATACCGAACCGCGGTTTTTGAATGAAAATCCCAAATCGGTACTGTTGTGAAGGTAATACATTTGTTTCAGGATAATGATTGTACAGAATGCAAACACAATACTGACCGTTAATTGGACGACAATTGAGGCCTTGCGCAATATCTTTCTGTTGCCGCGTATGCCCGCATTGAGCGTGCGGCGGCGGAAGAGCGCAAGCGTCATAAGAAAAACTGCCAGCGCCACGATGATGATTACAGCGATATATACTGTTGATTCGAGATATATTGCCGACAGTTCCAGTTTGACGCTGGACAATGCGCGGAAAGGCAAATTTACAGTGTTGATCAAGGCTAAACCAAGTACAAGCGCGGCAATCAGCGACATGAAGAATTCTACCGACAGCATGGCAAACAGCGACCGTCCCGACGCTCCATAAACTGTCCGCAATGCAAGCTCCCGCTGACGCATCCTGAAGCGGCTCACAAACAGTGTCAGATAGTTAAACAATGTACACAGTATCAGTAGCGAACCGGCAATGGCAAAAATAATAATGTGTTGAAATTTGATTCCGTTTCTGTTGATAACAGGTTCCATGTAATGTATCGAAGTAAGCGGAGTAAGCGTCATGTCTTTAATCATGGCGCCCATTCCCGAAATTTTGTGTTCATTGAGTTTTTTCTCAAACGCTTCCAAGTCTATTCCCGGGAGAATTTCGACAAGCGTATTGAATATCGAAATGTACCATTCCCTATACGTAATAGCTCCCAGAAAATCGAACGGATAATTGCTGTGTTTAGGCAAATCTGTTACTACCGCGCAAATGTCATACTTCGTGGAATCACGATCGTTCATCTCAATTTTTTTACCGACAGGACTTTCATTTCCGAACATCTGCGAAGTTTTTTCACGGGTAATTGCTATTTTTTTACTTTCGGGTATCAGAAAATCCATATTTCCTTCAACAATCCTGACGTCGAACATGCTGAAAAACGCTGAATCAATCCGGAGAATATCAGACTTATGACTGGTTCCTTCATATTTGAAATCAAGATTTTCCAGACTGACCGGAACTGCACTTGCTATTTCAGGGAAAGTGGATTTGAGATATCCTGCCAAAGGGGAGGGAGTGAATCTTGCAATTCCATCCGTATCCTGCCAATTTACACAATACATCCGGTCGGCGTTCTTATGAAAACTGTCGTACGTCATTTCGTAACGTATCCAGAGCGTTGACATGGCGAAACAGACGAATCCGACTGCCAGTCCCGCGACGCTTACAAGCGTCTGATTTCTGTATTTCCACATATTGCGGAATGCTACTTTAAAATAATGTTTTATCATGTCTATCTTTATAATTATATTTCCGTTAATAATTCAACATACTTTGATTCTTCAAAAGTATTTGTTTCTGCATCCGTTATGATTTGCCTGCAAAGATCGGCCATTTTAAGCGCATTCCCTTGAGGCATGTGAATCCATAACGACCACACCTCATCGTCAACTACGGTACGGAATGTTACCGAATAACCATCTACAATTATTGGTGAAACTCCTTTGGCTTTAAAATTGTCGATAAGAGAGACCATCTTTTTGTACAGTTTCTCCGCAAACTGATCGCTAATGAGATAGGACAATGTCTCAACCTTAAAGAGTTTAATCTGTTCTTTTTCGACAAATTTATATTTTTCTTCAGAATTTACCATTGTGCTATACCTGTCCCACACTTCCCTGTACACTTTTTCATGATTGGAGATATGCTTGATTTCAAAGACATAAGATGATTTCAACGAATCTCTCACAATACGAAAACCGGAAGCGCCTTTGGTAGAAGCCTCAAAAGAAGGATTGTAAAAAAACTCAACAGGAGCATTGAACTCCCCGAAAAACAGTTTTTCTACATCTGTTTTACTGTCAAGATTGCATTGGTAACCTGTATGTTTTAATTCATCTCCAACTTCTGTTACCAATTGGATGTCAAGTAAATTGTACCCAATTCTTTTTACAAAATCTCCGCTATTGACATGTTTTTCATCTTGAGAAAGGGCAAACGAAATAAAGTATCCCCATAAACAAAAAATTATAGCTATTTTTTTCATTTTTTCATTAATTTACCATTAATACTGATAAAAAATACCGTTACAGTAAATATAAAAAGAACTGCTATACTGTAAACAGTTTTGTTTTTTATTAAAAATTTCATCGTTTTAAATTTTAATACATTTTCTTTTCCTTTTGCCTGATTGACTTTCACGGACAGGCGCCGCCTCAGACTTTCGTCAAGTAGTAGCTCACGTTAAACGTGTATTCTCTTTTATTTTCACTGAACGGGACGAATAACTTTCGACCTTTGTCCGACTTTCAAACACCAGAACTTTCTTCTCCCTTTGACAGTTTTCTCTCAAGTTCGCGAAATCTGCCAAGCATGTCCTGCAACATTTTTGCTTTTTCGTCAGGATCGGAAGGATATTCCGAAGATTTCATCATATTTTCCGTATAAACAGGCTCTGATTCCCTGTCAATTTCCTTTTTTTTAATGACAATTTCATCACCTGTCTTTAAGTCTTCTGCATAATCCAATGTATAATGCATCGATTTATCTTCTCCTGCCTTTAATCCTCCAAAACGGAACAGTATATAGTTCATATTATGGTCATTCACCTTTTCAACATGAACATCTATAATGTCATTCCCTTCTATAGCGCCAAGAATTGTTTTACCCCTGAATGTTACTTCCAAGCCTTTCATATCAGACCTTCCTTTTCCAGTGTTTGTTTTAAAATTCTATAGTTGCTCAAATCTTTGGAAATTCTTTCCGATTCAGAATTTTGCGCTACATCAACAACTTTAATAATAACTTCATCCACATCGTCAATATTACCCGAATACCATTTAATAAATTCTGTTTCGTTATATCCTCTGATATGAAGAGTAAGGAATCCGCGGCAATAGCTAATATTCACATACACCATGCCCTCATCGACTGAGGCATGGATAGTTTTGCCTTTAAAATTTGTTTCAAAGCCTGTCATAGTGTCCGCAACATAAATATCAAGACTGTCTTTATCCGTAACAGGCTGTAATGCCGTTTCTTTAAAAAAATCCGGAGGCGACGAATCTGTTTGTTTCATATTCTTCGATTTTATATTCATAACTCGTTATATTTTTGTCCTACGCTATTGTCTCATTATATTTCATCCAAAAAACAGTACAAATGTAATATATTTTCCGAAACTGTTCTTTTTTTCACACCTGTATAGGAACAAAAAAAATGAATTATCTTTGCAGCCGATAAACATTAAAATATTCATCAATGCAATGAAAATAGAATTTCTCATACGTGAAGAAGACTTGCTGGAAACACAAATGTTGATTGCATCCAAATCAAACAGACTTCGGAAACGGCGATGGACAGGTACAATTTCCATAACAGTTTGCCTGCTTGTTTTTTGCCTGTTTCTTGACAGGCATGCGCAGGCATTTGGATTATTCGAAACACTCACGGCAATAGCGAGTAGCATTTTTGCCGGTGGATTATACTTTCTTTTAATCCCGTACATATATCGGAGACATTACCGGAATCAGGTCAAGACTCATTTTGCCGATATAAACGGCGTTTCGGTTGAATTACAAATAACAGACGATTACATAGAAACAAAAGACAGAACCGGAGAAACAAAAATGAAATTGACGGCAATCAAAAAAGTGTATGAAACAGGGAATTTGTTTATCATTCAATCCTGTACCGGCGGATTTCTAAGCATTGCGAAGCAGGATATTGATTTTGTCCGGTTTCGGGACAGTTTGGTTTCTCGCGGCTTGAATTTGGAAACAGTTGAGAAAATAAAGAAAAATGAATTATCTTTGCGCCCAATAAACATTAAAATATAAGAAATATGCATATAGCAAATCCGATATACGATGTAGTATTTAAATTTATGATGGAAGATGAAAAGGTAGCCAAATCTTTTTTATCCGCGATAATTGGAGAAGAAGTGTTGGAACTTGATTTTTCAACACAAGAGCATACTGTCTATAAACCTGTGAAGGACGAAAGAAGAGAAAAAGAAGAAGACAAACTGTTTCTAACAGTATGCCGTTTTGATTTTTCTGCAAAGATATCACTTCCCGACGGCGGTTTCAAGACCGTAGCGTTAGAATTGCAGAAAGCCAAACTTGCATCTGA
>JAISDH010000350.1 GCA_031264975.1 Bacteroidales bacterium | reverse complement strand
GCGCGGTATACCGGTTCTATCATCATCACCATGCCGGCGTCGCCGCTGAAAGCATAATCGTCCACATGCCGGCGCTTGCCCGTGGCATAATCGCGGATATTGTGGACTGCCAACTCTACAATCCCTTTCGATCTTGCTCTCCGGATAATGGAATGACCGAACGGGCTTTCGAGCAATTCGGGTACTACTGTAAGAATATCTATGCGCATCATGGCTGATGAATAGTCGGATTCCCGGTAAGAACATCCACATCTACATTTTTAAAATCCCTGTCATTTGTAAGAAGCACGAATGCATTTTCTTTACATATCGCCACAGTAGATTTGTCCACAAAATCCAAATCGTCTACTACTAAAAGCTGTTCGATATCCTGTTTGCTAAATGATTTCCCTATTACATTAAATCGAGATAATATATTCGTTTTTACTATCAGGTAAATATCGGACAGGGTGCTTTGTCCTTCAACACTATTTCTGAAGTCTTTCAATTTTGTATCCGGTTGTTTTTTCTCATGCTCAATTCTTAATGTTCGATTGATAATTTCTGAAATAACCGAAAAATCAACAAACAAAGAATTTCCTTGTCTTAAAAGATTTCCAAAAACACGCGCATAATTCTGCTCCCAAGCATGAGAACCGGTAGGCCAAAATAAGTATATCAGCACATTGGCATCTACAAAAACTCCTCTGTTTTGTAGTTGCGACACATCTTGCAATCTGTATTTAGCAGCCATAACTTATTCTTCTAAAATGCCATTAATACTACGTTTCAGAGCATCCGGATCTTTATAGAATAGCTTTGCCGTATCAACTACTCTTTTCAAGGATATTTTCCCTGATTCGGAAATATCCTGTACCTGCATGCGTTCTTTGACGGTTTCTTCCGTATAGTCCTTATACAGTTGTCCTACAGCTGTATTTAAGAAGGCGGTTGTCATCATCTCCACGTTCATGAACGAAAGAACAACTTTATTACCGTTGTCGAACGCTTTTTTGATAAGGGCATAAACTTTTTGACCTTCTTCAGCCTCTACAGCAAATATGTCTCCTATCGTATTTACAATGTTTATTGTTGATATTTCCATGACTTAAAATATATCATTTATATTAATTTCACTTTTTAACGCATAGTTACTATGATCATCCGTACAAAACTGCAAATTTACAACTGTTCCCGGAAATTTCCCTACAAATGGCCTTGCAATAACTCCGCTTGTATCAAATTGATAGAATCCTTCATCGCTTATTATCTGCATTTTACCTTTGTTTTTCCCTACAAATTCCTTCAACAAAGCCAATCCGATTCCGCCGGAAATCTCCTGTTTGGTCGTTGTTTTATCTTCCACTGCCCAACAAATTGCCTGAACAGCATTCAGGTTAGAACCAAATCGCTTATTGATTCTTTCTTTAAACCCGATACCTGTATCGGCAATTGTAAATTCAATTTTATTTTTATTGGGAAAAAACTGCCCGCAGGTATAAATAAATTTTGTTTCACTGTGTATTTGAGCATTGACAAAAATTTCATAAATAGCTTCCGTAATCTTTTCTTTTACGCCTGCCGACATGTGTGGAAGTTCAGTTCTTCCGATAAGCTCCTCAATGACGTAACTTTTAAAATATTTCCCGTCAGTTGGTTTCAGCTTTTGAAATTTTATGGTTGTGTGATTACTGTCATGTAATCTTTGCCGTCCGTAATATGTTAGAAAATCATTTTTGAGTAATATTTGTTCAATCTGCGGACTGATACTGTCGAAATGGATTTCATTCAAATCGGCAGCAAACAAATCCAATAACGCCCCCAGAGCTGCACTCATATTGGCTGCAAAAAAACCTTGCAAGCCCAAATGAATATCGCTAAATAAATTATCTTTATTTGATTGGTAGAAAGTTATCAGTTGCTGATAGCTTTCAAAAGTATTATTGATGGAAGATAATATCATATACATTTTTTTTATTAGCGTAGATGTATTCGTGGCCGAGTTTTGACCGGTCAAACCATCGCCCATATTGCTCTATGACTTTTTTAAGTTTAGGCCTCTCCATTAGCTATATACTAAACCGATTTTCAGATTCAACTTTTCTTTAAACTCTACCGGGATATCATCCCAGTGTTCTGCCAAAATATCAACCAATTGCTCTCCATTAATTAGCCCGATTCGAGGGAAACCTTGTTCTACGGCAATTTCTTTTGCCAGTTTCTGGAAATCGGCAGTAGTAATAAATGCACCTTGACCTCCCGATGGAATATTGGCTCTTAGTTCCTTTACCACCCTTGCGGTGATTCGCGCATCCAGTTTGTACCGTTTTGCCTGTACGAACAGCTTAATTTTTGCCATATTAGCCACATTCAGTTCGCCGGTTGCATCCACGCCTCCATCTCCCGATTTCCCGGTATGTTCGGCTCCTTCAAAACCAAGAGCATTGAGAATATGAGTAATTAAAATTTCAAACTCACGATCATCTAATTCCAGTATGCGATTTAATATTGATGTATAGTAGTTATATTCGACAGTCTGTTCCTGCCTTGTAATCAAGTCAGGTTTACCAATAGTGGTAAAAAACGTCGTTTTATGATTGATATTAAAAACGGTCAGAGAGGAACGTATCGTATTTTGGAAAGGAACAGAGAATTGGCTACGCTGAACAGGTCCGGTATGCCATTTTACTTTTTTGCGATGTAAAAAAGGGCAACCATCGGAACTGTCAGCAAAATAGTAAGCATCCTGCTGAACGATGCCAAAATAGATAAAATCCGTATTTTGAGCCGGTGTGATTACATAATCACCAGACCTGATTTCCAGTAAAAAACGGGCAATTTGCCCCACTTGCTGCCCAATAACCACATTGCTTGTATCCATCGGATATTCTGCACGATACAACGGGTAGATTTCGTCGCGGTTCTTTATTTCTGACAAATCATTATGAGGCAACCAGCCGATTGCTACATAACCACCTGTAATAAAATGATGTGTGTAGGTTCCAAAATCTGCCCGCACACAATAAACCGATATATTTTCTTTTGCTGTGTTTCTCATGATTCGTCTTCTTCCATTTTTACTCTCACCCCCCACTCATCAACTTATCTACTTAGTCTCTTTATTCTCAATTAATAACTCTTTTACACTCACCTGTAATATCTCCGCAATCTGATATAAGGTTTCCAAAGGAGGATTGAATACGATTGTGAGCATAGCTGCTCACAATCTTAAAACTTTTGCCGAGTTTTTCGGCAAGCCACATCTGCTTAATCCCTTTTTCCTGCAAAACTTTTTTTATGCGGTTCATATTCTTTCGACTTCGTTATCGAAGGCAAATGTAGGAAATTTAATTGGATAATACGGAACTTGCTTCGATATGCTTTTTTCCTTACTTTTGACTGTTTTCCATCAGGTAAAACAATGCGTTAAAATCAAGTCAATATGCGAGTTATATTCGTTTGCCCAATTTATCAATTATTTATATGCCCCAAAATCTGGTAACAGCACGAGAACCCGAAAAAACGGTTTTGGTGGGAATCATCAC
>JAISDH010000348.1 GCA_031264975.1 Bacteroidales bacterium | reverse complement strand
GCGCGGTATACCGGTTCTATCATCATCACCATGCCGGCGTCGCCGCTGAAAGCATAATCGTCCACATGCCGGCGCTTGCCCGTGGCATAATCGCGGATATTGTGGACTGCCAACTCTACGATCCCTTTCGATCTTGCTCTCCGGATAATGGAATGACCGAACGGGCTTTCGAGCAATTCGGGTACTACTGTAAGAATATCTATGCGCATCATGGCTCAAACATAAATGTTTTTTTGCAAACGGCAATGGGATACAATCCAAATTGTTGCTTTTTGCTCATTCCACAGGAACGAATCGCTTGATAGAAAAGATTTTGTTTACAGGCGGATATGAAAACGGCATTCTGAAAACATGGGCAAAATCTGCAGGAATAGACAAGCGGGTAAGACAAAAGTACGCGGGAGGCAGTGGATAAACTGGACGGATTAACGGGATAAAATACTTTGGTTTTGATATTCCTTTTGTTCTTTCAATGACATCAACCATTCCAGATACATCCTGTCGGGCATTTTACGGTAGCCGAGCTTGTGAATATGGGCATACATGCTGTTGAGCCGCTCAAACAGCTCCCTGCTTTCGGATGAATCTTTATCAGGCTGATTACGGTATGCTTTCATGAGTGTCTCTGCCTGCAACAACAAAGCATTTACATAGTTGGGATAATATTTCAAAGCCGTTTCGCAGCAAGACAGCACAAACCCCGGATTGATGTCGCCGTGTTTCTTTTGAAAACCCTCAGCCAAATCTATCAGGCACATGGCAACCGACTGTATCTGCGACAGGGTATCCATGTATACCCCGTTGCGAACCGCATCCAAATGGATGTAGCCCGATGCAATCAGCCAAGCATCGGTTGGAAAATTGCCACTGGTCAACTCGGTATTGTACCAGCCCGATTGTTCATTGCGCAATTTGATGTATAAATGGTTGGGCGCAAAGGATAACCAGGCACGTTCGCCCATTTCTTCTGCAATCAGTTTGTATAATATTGGCAGTGAATGGCAGTTTCCTTTGCCTGTTTTAAGTAGTTTTGTGACGAACATGTTACTCCAGTCTTTTTCTCCGGCAAAATCTTCAAAGTTGTATTGAAAAGGAAAGTGACGTAATGTGGTAGTATCGTTGAGGCGAATTGGGATGGTATCTGTCATATATTTGAAAACAGAAGCATAGACCATTGTTTTATTCTTGTCCTTTTCAGGATATGTTATATCAAATACTCCCATTATACTTTTACAGATAAAGGCATCTATCATAACGGTTCGACAAAAATCTTCATATTCAAATTGATTGTCGTAACAGGCATTTTCGGTAATGAAAACGGCTCTTTTGAAATCAAGTATTTGCTCACCGCCAAGCATACGGGAAAATTCGTTAAAAGCATTGTAATAGGCTTCTTGAGCATTGAGAAAATTACAGAAGAAAAAAATTTCGATAAAGATGATAAAAATATTTTTTTTACACATAGCTGTCATATAGTCCACGGAATTGCTTCCATATTTCGTTTGTATAAATCCAATACACCTTCCATATATCTGACAGTATCCTCTTTAGAAATTTTTTTATCTCTTTTAAGATATTCAAGTACAGTTTCTGACATTTCATTTTTTGATTTAAAAAAATTATACAATTTGACTGTCAGACTGTCAGATTCTGCCTTAGGGCTTTTAGAAGATGATTCCATCATGGTATTTGATTGATCCTTCGTTAATCACTATTTTTGCATCAGTTACCACTGGTTTATTGTTTGCATTATATTTACCACCTAATACTTCCCTATAGTACCGGGGCTTTTAGAAACGGATTGTTGGCTTATTTCAAATTGGATTTTTTGTATTTGAATTGACCGCATAATTCCACTGATCCCGCTCAACGTGGAATCATATAACTGTTGTTTTGCCATCAATATTGATAATGAAAGATTCATATTGGCCATCATTAATTAATTCTATTAAATAATTATCCTCAAATTCAATCACCAAATTATTATTTTTAGGATAAATATCCAATACTTTCTTTTCTAATAGTTTTAAAACATCCTTGTCGTAATAAACTGGATATACTTCATATTGTTTAAATTCATTTTGTCGCTTTATTACAAAAGCAGCCTCTATTTGAATATATCCTTTGTTTTCAAATAACAAAATAATGGTATTAATCGTAAAACATACTTGTTGCACGATTGCACCTTTAAAGATTTGCAAATTGATGTCTTTGGGTATCGGATACATGTCTTTTTTATTTTTTAGGAAATGGGACATGTGTATCCCAATTAGGACCAGGCTTCATTGTGCTTGGATTTACTTTCTGAAAACCTCCTTGAGGCATTGGTTTCTCTAATTCCGCAAACTCAAATTTTACAAAGTCGCTGACTTCCCCTGTTTGCCATGCTTTCATCAGAGCGCGATTAGATACGTCTGAGTGGTTAATTGTCCAATCATGCGCATTGGTCATTTCTATACCGGTTAAGTACTGTACCCATCCCCGATTCCATTCTTGAGTGTTAATATTGTCCGATGTGGTATGAGTCACGCCCCAAATAAAGGCAGACATTTTATCTTTTGTAACAGTCACAATAGCATTACTACCATCATTGGTGTTAAGAAGTAAATTTCCTAACTCGTCTTCGTAACGTGTATCCAGCATGCCATTGGGGTATACCCTATTGGTCGGATTATTATAATACTTTTCAGCCAGCGGGTTGGGCATGATAAACCTGCCAACATCCGCTATAAACATGCTTACGGTCTGCACGTCAAGTTGTTGTACCGTAGTGTCCGGTTCAAAATCGCCGGCAATAGTGTCGGCTTGGCATCGAACAGTACCGAACCGATGACAACAACTTTCTGGCGACCGTGAAGTACGGAGCACCCCATTATGGTGGTACCTGTTCCCCGTGCTTTGTAGCCGTACAGGACAAAGGAATTTCCTTCGTCCTATGGATAAGGCAACTTTTTCCATGGTGATTCGATTTATAATGTGACGGTTACCTGATGATACTCCCGTGCGTTCGATCACATACATGACGTGCCGTGTGTAATTTTCAACATCATTTTTTAATTTCCAATGATTTTATTTCCCTGTTATGGTACAGTTCATTGGGATTTTTTAATGACATCAACCATTCCAGATACATCTTGTCGGGCATTTTACGGTAGCCGAGTTTGTGAATCCGGGAATACATGCCATTGAGCCGGACATACAGCGCCTTATTTTCAGGTGAATTTTTATCGGGTTGCTTTCGGTAAGCTCTCATCAAAGTTTCGGCTTGCAGCAACAGGGCATTGACATAATCGGGGTAGTATTTCAATGCCGTTTCGCAGCAGGACAATACAAATCCCGGATTAAAATCGTTGCCGAATTTCTTTTGAAAACCCTCGGCCAAATCTACCAGACACATGGCAACCGATTCCTTTTGTGACAGGGTATCCATGTAAACCCCGTTGCGAACGGCATCCAGATGAATGTAGCCCGAGGCAATCAACCATGCATCGGTTGGGAAATTGCCGCTGGTCAGCTCGGTATTGTACCAGCCCGATTGTTCGTTGCGCAATTTGATGTACAAATGGTTGGGCGCAAAGGATAACCAAGCCCGTTCGCCCATTTCTTCTACGATTAATTTGTATAGGATGGGCAACGAATGGCAGTTGCCCTGGTGGGTTGCAAGTAGTTTGGTGACAAACATATTGCTCCAGTCCTTTTCTCCTGCAAAATCATCGAAATTGTACAGATACGGTAAATGTAAAAAAATCTCTGAATCAATAATAAATGGTATAGTATCGGTCATGTACTTAAATACTGAGGCATATATCACTGTTTTGTCCTTATCTTTTCCCGGATAAGTCAAATCAAATGATTTTTGCAAATTGATACAGCTGAATGCCTCTGCCAGAATAGCTTGATTAAAATCATAAAAATCAAGCTGGTTATCATAATAAGCATTTTCAGTGATAAAAACAGCTTTTTTGAAATCAAGCGCTTGTGTCCCTTCCAATATATCAACAAATTCTTTGTAGGCATCATAATATGTTTTCTGACCATAGGTCAACAATACGGATAATACCCAACAAAATACAATTGATAATACTTTTTTTATCATATCAGATTATGGTATACCTTTATTAGAAGCTCTTATTTTTCCAATAGATTATGTATGTTTCATCTTCCTTACATCTTTTGCAGGAAGCAAGTAGCAAACATACGATGAGCAGGATTGGATAAAATGCAGTTTTCACCATTGTTCATCCGTGTATTTGTCATAATTAACCAGGCTGTCTGCACTTATTGGCCAAGTTAAGCTCGGAATATCCCAAAAAGCGGCATGTTTTTTTATGAGAGAATCTGCCATTTGCATAGTGAACGTACATTTGTTATCTTCATACCATTCTTGCCACTTATTTATATCAACATCAATATATTCAATGGTGTCGGATGATGGATAATAATAATATGGCTGTGTGATTTTATCCGCGTACCCTTCATATCCGGTAATAGCATATAAACACTCTATTGAAAAAACCCGACATTCAAAGTCTCCTTCGCTGGGTAAAAAATAAGCTTTTAATTGAATTTTTTCCACAACTTGGAGACAATTCGAAAACTCGTTTTTAAAGGCTTCATCTTCTTTGCATCTTTGACAAGATGCAAATAGCAAACATTGGATGAATACAATTGAAGAAAATATGTTTTTCATGTTCAAGTTAATTTATTGCATTAGAACCCATAAATTGTATCAGTAACCAAACTGTCAGCACTTATTGGCCAGTGTAACCCCGGAAAACCATATTTAGTTGCATGATTTTTGAAAAGAGAATCCGCCATTTGTATGGTGAACGTACATTTATTATTTTCATACCATTCTTGCCACTTAGCTATATCAACATCAATATATTCAATGGTGTCGGAATATGGATAAAAATAATAGGGCTGAGTCCATTTGTCGACATGTCCTTCATATCCGGTCATAGCATATAAACATTCTATTGAAAATGCTCTACACTCCAAACTACTCATATATGTTTCTTTTTGAGTTTTTTCCACAACTCGAATACAATTAAAAAACTCATGCTTGAAAATCTCATCTTCCTTGCATCTTTTGCAGGAAGTAAATAACAGACATACGATGAGCAGAATTGGATAAAATACAGTTTTCACCATTGTCCATATATGTATTTGTCATCATTAACCAGACTGTCCGCACTTATTGGCCAATGCAAATTAGAATCCTGTTTTTTTATAAGAGAATCCGCCATTTGTATAGTGAATGTACATTTATTGTTTTCATACCAATCCCGCCATATTCTTAAATCAACATCTACAGAATCTGCACATTGATAAAAATAGTGGTGGTCAGTACTTTTATCAACATATCCCTCATAACCGGCAATAGCGGCTAAACACTCTATAGAAACCGCTCGACATTCAAAATCTTCTTGTCTGGGTAAAAAATAACCTTCTATTTGAATTTTTTCCACAACCTGGAGACAATTCAAAAACTCTTTCTTAAAGGTTTCATCTTCCTTGCATCTTTGGCAAGAAGTAAAAAATAAGCAAAGGATTATAATTTTCATGGTGTTAGTATGTAAGTTTAATAATAGGTCTTGGCGAAGAGTTTTGTCCCCCCTCAACACGTATTCTTACAATTGTCCCGTCGGGCTTTTTGTAATATTCATATACACCTCTGTTTCTACCTGCGTTCCCATCTTTAAGTTGTCTTTCATTTCCATTCACTCTATTTTCATATGGTAAAGCACTCCTATGTGAAGATTCTACATCTTGGTATCTTCCACCACTTCCCCTTGGAATACCTTTCAAATTTTTTTGATATTGCTCCTGCGTTTCATGAACCATTTTGCCCTGCCGTGTAGCTGAATTCTGAACAGTTTTACTGTTGTCCAGATTTTCGAACTGATTCATATCGGCAACATCTATCGAATTGGTTCGGAAATTTCCAATAGATATATCCGAACTGCCATTGTAAACTGCTACATTTACAACACGATTGGCATTGATCACTTCTTTCATACCGTTGTAAAACTCATACGCTCCTTCTGAAATTTTGGAAAAGTCGCCTCCACCTTCGGTTGCGACAATATCAACCCTGTAATAATTATCCTTTTGTTGAGTTAGGTACACTTCAAACTGATTGTTAAACGCATCGTCAAATATCTTTCTGAATAGTTTTTCTGCCCCGTCACCATGAAAAGAAACATAAAAGTCCATTCCATCCGGATCAATATATTTGATAGGATTATTGGCGCAATAGGCATACGGGCTGATATTGTAATATCTTTCCGCATGTGGGTCAATGGTAATGAACCTGCTCACCGTCTGTGCTTCAAGCCACATTACGGTTGTGTCCGTTGCAATATCCCCGGAGATTGTGTCTGCTCTGGCATTGAACAGTACCGAGCCGATTTGTACCACATCCTGACGGTCGTGGAACTCCGGGAAGCGGCCGTTGGTCATGGTCGCCACGGGAACATGATACCCGTATCGGGCAAACGGGTTTTCATCCTGAGCGTACAGGCCTGCTACGCTCAAAAAACAGATGGCAATTAAGAATGATGATCTTTTCATGATGATACGTTTAAGAATTTATTTGATTACTTGCTGCAACTGAAATCTGCTTCTCTGGTTTTCGGGTTTCGCCTTTTCTTCATTGACGCGGTTGAGCCAATTTCGATAAGCATCCGGCGGCATCTCTTCGTAGCCTGACCCGTCCAATACTTTATATGAATCGTGCATTATTTGGTACATCCTGTATGCCTGCGGACATTCGGCCAGCTTTTCTACAGACGGTACTCCCGTGCGTTCGATCACATACATCGCCCGTACCGTGTTCAAATTTGCCTTCACCATGTGAGCCCTCACACTGTTTGGGTGATATTTCAATGCCATATCAGCACATTGCTGTATAAAATTGTCATATCCGTATTTGCGGATATAACCACTCGCCAAATCAAGTATTACTTCTGCAACAGTTTGTTGCTGAGTCAGGGGTTCAAGGTAGATTTTATTACGGAGCGCTTCTGCCTTGATAAAGCCGCTGTTGAGATAACTCTGATCGTTGACAATCGCTCCGCATGTCAATTCAAGGTTGTGCCAGTATCCCCGATTATCCTGCATTTTGACGAAAGAATGCTGGGGCGAAAGCGACAGGTGAGCTTTTGCACCCAATTCTTCGGCCATGATCATAAAGAATTGGGGCATATTGTGGCATTGTCCCGAATTTTCGGCCATCAACTTTGTTACAAATAACTTACTCAAGTCCTCTCTCCCGTAAAAATCCTCAAAATCATATTTGATCGGATAATGAATTAAGGTTAGCTCGCTTCCCGATAATTTCAGTTTCAAAGTGTCGGTCATGTAATGAAACAATGTCATGCAGAGGACCTCATTATCATTTGGATTTAAACCCTGTTGCCGAATTTTTGCGCGACAAAGTCCCGCCGCTTCCTTTATTCTGTCAGTGTAATTCTTGTAGCTTAGTCGATTGCCGAAATAGGCGTTTTCAGCCAGAAATACGGCGTCTTTTATGCTCATCGGTATTTCGCCCGTGAGCATTTTGTTGATCTCGCCGAGTGCAGCGTGAAAGTGTTCCGCTTCGGGTTCGGAACTGAAATCAGGAAGCGGGATTACGCTTTTGCAAACGGCTATGTTGATTCCCCTTCGGGGTTCAAGTTCATTCATGGCCTCCTGTATCTGCTGCTGGTTCATCATTTGCCGCTTCCGTTCAATTTGTTGATATTCCTGCATCAGACGCGCGTTTTGTTCCTGAATCCTGTTATGGTTATTTATCGGGATATTGGGCTGGGGTGAGGGATTTACTCTGTGACTGTTGCTATAGTTGGGAAATGAATACGGTTGCGGAGTGGAAGGAAGAACAGGGAACTGAGCATAACCGGCGGAACAAAACAGCACAATAAAAAACACGCAAGTAAAAATCTTACCTGCCGGATGTGTATATATCTTTATTTCAAAACTGTATACTCCCATAGCACAAACGATTTTCGGTTTTTCACAGCACTATACCCGCCTGCAAATGTAGGGATATTTTTTTGAAAAACAAACTAATTCTACTTTAACAGATTAAGATTTGCTTCTCCCAAGTATTATTATCTTTTTGTCTCAATCTTTTTGTCCCAACTCTACGATCCCTTTCGATCTTGCTCTCCGGATAATGGAATGACCGAACGGGCTTTCGAGCAATTCGGGTACTACTGTAAGAATATCTATGCACATCATGGCTCAAACATAAATGTTTTTTTGCTTATTTTTTGTTCAATAAGTTCCCTATCCGAAGAATCATTCTATTTAAACTATCCGAATTAATTCTTGCTCGTTCAATATTCCAATATTTATCAATAAATGGAAGCATGCAGGGATTATATTCGGGACCTTTTGCTGCCCCCGGTTTTGGAGTTAATTGATCTCTATGCTCCTTCTTTTTCATTTTATTTACCAGCTCATGAGTTAAGTACCAGCTCGATTTACAAGCAAAATCCATTTCAATGAGTTTTTTTCTCCCACCTTGTTTTTTTAAAGCAGCAATCGGCATATCTCCAATCTCAATATTGAAATATTTTGAAAAACCTTCCCTGTCTGCCATCAACCATGCTTCTGCCTCGTCAACAGCTATATTAAAAATAAATCTTTCATTTTTATTTTCCTTCAATAACTCTGCAAGTAACAGAGGTGCACAAAGAGTTGCGTCTAAGTCTGTCAATAGAATTACCGGGAATGATTCAGATAATTTATTGAACTCCGAAATCTTACATTTTACCTCACCACCACGCGCAGGAAGTTTCGTGATAATTTCAATTTTTGGAGCGCAAAAAGCAAGAACTTTTTCAATAACTGCATAAGTAACCGGATCTTCACCCACAATGTATACCTTCATGTCTAAAAGTCAATTTTAAGTTGTATGACTTTCTCTATATCTTTCGGTTTGGTATAAGGTATTACAGCATCGGCAATCGTTAACCCCGATCTAATGATCGGTTCAACCTCTTCTATATTAGAAATCGTATTTGCGGAAGTTCCTTCTGCAGTATTCTCTAAAAGAATGACTTCATCAGGAGAAATACCCCGATTTGACAAAATGTCGTAACTATGGGTTGTGATGAGTACCTGCCGTGCATTTTTTTTCGAACGCTGAACTTTGGCAATAAATTCAGGCAACTGGGTTACAATACCCGAATGTAAGTTTATTTCCGGTTCTTCCAGCAAAATAATCCCATTATTATCTAATAACACAAATAGAAAGCCGATTAAGCGTAAAGTTCCATCCGAAAATTGCATTTCTTGCTGTTTGCTCCCCTTGGCTCTCCAATGTATATATCTCGCTTCTATATGAGGAATGCCCATTTCGTCTTTGATAAATTTGAGTTCCTCTAATTGAGGAACAGCAATACGCAAAAACTCGTTAAGTTGCCTAAAATATGAATTGCGTGTACGCTCATTCATTTTTGCTAATTTTTCAAGAAAATTTCGCCCGTAATAATCTTCTTTTGTTGCAGAAAAAATACTCGAAGAAGATTCACGAACCATTTGAGGAATAACATTCAAATATTCTATATCTTGAAAAAATGTTTGCAGTTCACGAAATTCCTTATTAGCAGTAACTTGTTCTAAATGCGTGTATTTCAGGGTCTCTTCATCGTCATTCCCGACAATAGGCCTTTGTAAAATATATTTGGCTTGCTCGTAGGAATATACTTCTTCCGAGTTTATTTTTACCTGACTTTTCCGAATGCCACCCCCTGTATGCATAAAATCAAGATGATACCGCCATTTAGGAGTTGTTTCTTGGGTCTCACCCAATTCAACAGTAATAGAAACATTTGTTTGTGTCCGGGCGGCCAAACATCTTATTTTGGTAATGCCTCCTCGTTCTTCGACTGCACTCTGCAGGCCGCCAGCTTGCTTCGATATATCCCGCAAAAACCGCAAGGCATCTAATAAATTGGATTTTCCCGATGCATTAGAACCTATAATGAAAGTCCTTTCGGACAATTCTATACTGCAATTTTGGAAATTTTTCCAATTATGCAATGTTATTTTCTTAATTATCATGTTTACATCTATTTTTTATACAAAAGTACTGATTATTTTTTATTCTTATCTCTCTGCTCATCAATTTTGGTAATAACGCATCGCGCAATTGCGTGAGAATACGGATTTGGGATTGATTAGCTTTTATTTTTCGGCGCATAGTTTGGTAACGGAACTTGCTTCGATATGCTTTTTTCCTTACTTTTGACTGTTTTCCATCAGGTAAAACAATGCATTAAAATCAAGTCAATATGCGAGTTATATTCGTTTGCCCAATTTATCAATTATTTATATGCCCCAAAATCTGGTAACAGCACGAGAACCCGAAAAAACGGTTTTGGTGGGAATCATCAC
>JAISDH010000210.1 GCA_031264975.1 Bacteroidales bacterium | reverse complement strand
AAGTCCACTATGGGGGTCGGTAGTTACCAACCATTAGCTGATGGCAAGGGTGTTCGTAGCGATGCGAAATCTGAAGGAAGCCGGAGGCAAAACCCCGAACTGAGGAACACGAATAACATCAGGCATATCCTGAATGGACGAGTTTGCGTGGCAAAACGAAGTCCTATAACTACCCGGATTCAGGGGTGTAAATGTTGCAGTTACATGGGGAGAAGGTTATTGAGCTTACCACGGGAGGTCTCACAGACATGCGGAAGAATTACGGAAGCATGGAGTAAAGCTTGCTGTGAGAAGTCAGCAGAGGTCATAGTACCGGATTACGAGATAATTTGGGAAGGACTGAACTCTAATTAGTGAAAAGAAAATGAAAGTTACCAAAAAGGAAGGCAGAAAGCAGAAAACGATAGGAATCGACTACCCGCATGAAAGTAAAGCGGCACTTGAGTATAGTGAGGGAGTGCAGACATTCTTATGGATAACTGAAACAGAAATCACAGCAGGGCAATCCAATCACGGATTGTTAGAATACATTCTGAGTCCCAGCAACCTGAATGGCGCCTACCGACGTGTAGTAAGCAATAAAGGAGCAAGTGGGATAGATAGAATGGAAGTCGGCGAGCTGAAAAGCTATTTGCAGCAGCACAAAGACGAACTGATAACAAAATTGTTGTCAGGAAAATACCGCCCTACACCGGTTCGAAAGGTAGAAATACCTAAAGCATCGGGTAATGTTCGAGCGTTAGGCATTCCAACAGTAATAGACCGCTTGATACAGCAGGCAATAAACCAAGTACTGATGCCGATATACGAGAGACAATTTCTACCAGAGAGTTACGGATTTCGCCCAAGACGCAGCGCTCATGCTGCGTTGAGACGAGTACAAGAAAATGTAGATGCAGGGTACAAATACTGCGTAGACATGGACTTGGAAAAATACTTTGACACGGTAAATCGGACAAAACTAGTAGAGTTGTTATCGCGGACAATAAAAGACGGACGCGTCATATCCCTTATTCATAAGTTTCTGAATGCAGGAATTAAGATAGGGGAGCGGCTTGAAAAGCCAGAGCAAGGCGTACCACAAGGCAGTCCGTTAAGTCCGTTGCTGGGTAACATAATGCTTCACGAACTGGACAAGAAATTGCACCAACGTGGACATAGGTTTGTACGCTATGCAGACGATATTTTGATAATGAAGAAAAGTCGTCGCAGTGCAGAACGAACAAAGAGCAACACGACAAAGTATATCGAAACCAAACTGTTTCTTCGAGTAAATCGAGCAAAGACAACAGTAGACAAAGTAACACAAGTTAAGTTTCTGGGCTATGGATTTTACGTAAGCGAAGGCGCATGTCGCCTCCGCGTCCACCCCAAAAGTTGGCAGAAGATGCGAACTCGCATAAGAGAGATAACCAGCAGAAGCAACGGCAGGGGAGATTTATGGCGAAAAGAAACATTGAGTTACTACATTAAAGGTTGGGTCAATTACTATAGACTTGCAGATATGAAAAGTCTACTATCTAGGTTGGATTCGTGGTATCGCCGTAGGTTACGCATGGTCATATGGAAACAATGGAAACGAATAAAGACGAGATATGCCAACCTACAACGTCTTGGTATCTCACGACAAAAAGCATGGGAACACGCCAATACAAGAAAAGGCTATTGGCACATAGCTAACAGTTGGATATTGAGTGTATCGATAACCAATGCACGGTTGAACAAGGCAGGTTATATTTTCTTTAGCGACTATTACAAGAAAGTCGCTCCCTTATGATTAGAGAACCGCCGTGTACCGGTCGGTACGCACGGTGGTGTGGGAGGTCGAAACGGGATTATTTCCCGTTTCTCCTACCCGATTTTACTTGTTAGCAGCGAACGCCATTCGCCATTACTCGTCTACCATTAACAACTAACCACCAATTAGTATACGATTAATTTTTTCGTTTGAACGTAGTTATCACCCTGTAGACGGATAAAATATATTCCTTTGGCGAAATGATTTGTTTCTATTCTTCTCACCGTTCTATCCGCTATATAAAACTGTTCTCCCTGAATCTCTTTTCCGCTGATATCCACGATTGACATCGAAATATTTCCTTCCAAACCGCTTATCGTTACAAATGTATAGTCATTGGCAGGATTGGGGTATGTAAGAATCTCAATAGAAGTATTCCCCGCGGAAACAATACCTACATTTGGAGGTACAGTTACGGGCGTAATGGGCGTTGTCCATGCGGAGTTCCAAGATTCATCGCTAATTGCGCACGCAAGGTCGCCAAATTCAATGATATCATGGTTGAAAACATCTTGCTGATTAATCGCATTAGCCATTATATCATTAACATTATACCCCCAAAAATTGCCTTCCGTTAATTTCAAATCATAGACGTCGTCCTTATATGTGATTTCATTAACATAATTGTCTGCTTCATAATCAAAACGTGAATCAGCAGCTTTGATATCTTCCATCACCTTTGAAACAAGTACGCTGCTGCCATTAAAACGATAACCCCAGGCAAAAGCAATTTCAGGATTACACCAGTTTACAATAAAAATAACTTCGTTTGTTCCTTCTCCTACCCAATAAAGAATGTCGTTGGTAGTAACGTCATTGTTTTTACCTACCACAAACTGCGCAAAAAGAGTATCATCGGAAACAACTTGAAGCGTATAACTGTTGTTGGAAACGTCGCTTATCACTTGTTTATCCCCCAGCAAAAGACTTCCCAAAGAATAACCCGCATCCGGTTGAATGGTATAAGTAATCTTTGTCCCTTCCATTACCGTACTGTCTCCAAACGGCGTGATTGTTCCATAGCTTCCATATTTCGCATGAATGGTATAACTCGTCGGAACAGTTACAGATTCAATAGCCGCTGTCCATACGTAATTCCAAAAGTTATCAGTAAGTACGCAAGCGTAGTCTCCCGATTCGATTATATCGCCATTACGAACCCATTGCTGGCTGAAACCATACGAAACAGATTCTTCATTTACATTATACACCCAACTACCAACAGAAAGATTACTGCTGTTGTCTGTATAGGTTACCGTTTGAATCATATCGCCCCATTGTGATGTTGAAAACGTATAATCAAAACGCGCATCGGCGGCTTTAATGGCATTAAATACATCGGAAACTAACACGCTGTCCGTATTAAATTTGTAGCCCCATGCTAATGATTTTTCGCACCAGTTTACGGCAAAAATAACTTCGTTTTGTCCGCTTCCTACCCAATAAAGAATGTCGCTCGTAGTAATGGTATTGTTTTTATCAACTGCATACATTACGCGAACAGTATCGCTTGAAGTAATATTGGCAAAGGTGTAACTGTTGTTGGAAACAGAAGCCGTTACATCTGTATTTCCCACCGAAACACTCCCCAAATGATAACCTGCATCAGGGGTAAAATAGTAGGTAATACTTTCCCCAGCAGTTACTGTACTGTCTCCCGCAGGAGCAATAGTACCATAAACACCGCCATATATATCGCTGCTTGTAGCGTGTACAGTGTATTGTCCGGTGGGGGCGTTGGGGTCAGAGACAGGAACAATATTATTATTTGAAAATGTTAGATTGTACCAATCTGTGGTAGCACAATCAGGTCCTCCTATTTCAACAATATCACCACTTACAATATCTTGAGTTGTTACAGTGCCAGCCATCAATTCATTTACACCGTAATAAGGGAAGTTAGCTGATTCTGTCAAGGAATAAGTCCCGTCTTGATAAGAATAATTGTTCAAACCACTTGGAGGACCTGATATGTTCAAACGTGAATCAGCCGCATTAATAGCCGCAAACATTGCTCCTGCTTTAGGTGTTCCGTCAAAGCGGTAACCCCATGCGAAGCCAATATTATCATTACAGAAATGTACAATGAGAATTGCCTCATTAGAACCATTTCCTACCCAATACTTAATTTCCGCAGGCGTTATTTTCGCTTGCGCAAACGCGCATACATTCATTAACCCTGCGAGTACGGTTAACAGAACTAACCGTCTCATTCTTTTCTGTTTTGTTACTAACTGTTTCATGACTTTTTGATTTTTGTTATTTACTAACTTTGATTTTTGATTTGTTATAATCTGTTTCATTTTTACAACTATTTATTATTATGATTTACTAATTTCGTTACCACTTAAAGATTACCTTTCCTTGAAATTGTCTTCCCGTCATGGGATAACTCTTTACAACTTCATACTGTTTGTTCAACACGTTAAGACATTCCAGACGTAAGGTTAACTGTATTTTATTCCACTTGAAAGTCCTGAAGAGCGCCGCGCTGTTATCAAAATAACGCTCCAAAGCATTTGCCGGAATGTTTTGCCCAAGCACATATCGTTGTCCGGTATACAGGAGGGCATAAGAAAAGTTTATCCACTTTGTTTGAATCGCAAAAACCCCACTCCCGGAATGTTTCGGCGTATAGGGAATTTGATGTTTATAGGTTTTGGAATCTTTATTTGTAATGTCTACAGCCTGTTGAAAGGTGTAATTCAGTTCAAGTTCAAAGGCGATGTTTTTATGGGCTTTTATTTCGACTGCGGAACGAATGTCAATTCCTGCAATGCTAACCTTTCCAAGGTTTATCATAGACCAAACAAACAGGTTCTTGTTTGGAATGGCAATGATTTTATCCTCAATCAGATTATAATAGGCGTCTGCCGCTATCGAAAAATAAGGAACATATTGATGCAGGTATTTAATCCACGTCGCCCCCAAATTCAATTGATGCGTATTTTCCGGCGCAAGAGAAACATTGCCCACCAAACGATAATATAAATCGTTGAAAGTAGGCAAGCGGAAAATATGCTTATAGAACGCCCGCAAATGAAAATCTTCTTTCCCGAACGGCTTGTATGAAATACTCAATGAAGGCGTAAACCTGCTGTAATCATTCCCCGACGCCCCCGTTTGGACGTTATCCGAAATCAAAGTATGCAGAACCGTCGCCGACAATGTTACCCATTTATCATGATATGCAGCCGACAAAGCCGTTAAAGAAGAATATCTTGTCGGCGTGGAAAAGTTCGGCATGGAAGCCTGCATATTGTTTAATGATAAATCATTTGCCAAAGACAAAGAAAGTCGTTTCAACGGCTTATACAATACGGCATTCGACAGATAATATTCTCTTTGCAAATAGGTATTGTCCAACTTCCTTTCCACATTCAAATAGTCAGGGTCAAGATAACGGGTATAACTGTAATTCATCTTTCCGTTTGCCTGATAAGCGACCTTTTGGGAAATATCATATTGATAATGTAACTGCGTAAACACGTTTTCCTCCCACATCCTTTGTCGCGACTGCGTATTATACAAGATAACCGCCCCGGGCAACCCCTGATTGGAATAATAGTAAAACACTTTCGCCGACAGGAAATGCTTTGGCGAAATCTGCACAAAACAATTTGCATCCGTTCTAAAAACCTGTATATCCGTGTTCGTTCTTCTTTCTCTATACACGCTGTCGCCATTATGGACGGTGAAAGGATATTCTCCTTTATTGTAAATATATTCGACGTTAAGGGAAGTGGATATGCGTTTTCCTATTTTGTTTTCCAACAGCAGAGAAGGATTCAGGAGCAAAAAAGACCCGCCCTTGAAAGCTACCCTTACATTAACCGGTTTATGGTCTGAAAAAACAGGTTTAACAGTCTGAAAACTCAATACGCTCGCCGAAGAAAACATGCGTGCAGGACAAAAGATATTCCGTTCGTCTCCATTATTCAGAGAGATTAGCGCCATATTGTCCAGCGAAAAACGACCGATATTAATTTGTCCGCTCTGATAATCCGAAACCGCCAACCCGTCGTAAGACACCAACGTATGATTCGCCCCCAAACTGCGCACCGAAACCGTTTTCAATCCGCCAACGCCGCCATAGTCTTTCACCGTAACTCCGGAAAAATGTTTCACCACATCGGAAAGTTGCATGGAAGGAATCTTTTCCATTCTGGAACTGTCCAATAGCTGCATAGAGGTTACCGGTTCGCCAATATCCTTCAGACGACGTTCCCGAACGGTAACCTCCTCCAATATTTGCGGTTTGATAGTGTCCTGCGCCAGAACAACAATCCTGCCTCCTGTCCAATCCGCTATAACAATAAAATAAATAAACAACTTCTTTCTAAAATAAAACATCCGCGTGTCAATTACTATTCTTACATCAGAAGTGTCGGTGAGGAGGGAACGGGATAGAGAATAAAGGTATTTATTTCTCTGTTCCGTCCTTTCCTCGAAAGCCTTCTGAACTTCATTTTGGCAGGTCTTCTGACTTACTCCCGTTTTGAAAGCCTTCCCATTTCTTGAGATAGAAACAGTGGCAAAAGTTTTTCAAAACGTTATAGAGATTACAGCAGCGGGACTGTTAAGGAATCACACCTTATTCCCTTTTAATTCGTAATAGCTACCACGAAACCAAAACCGTTGCAAAAGTAATAAAAAAAATAATACCAAATCGAAAATCCAAAAATAAAATACGACGCATCGGAAATAAGGTTAGTTCTTTTTTTGAAGCGCGATGAAAAAACACGTCGCGGACATCTAAAAACATGTCGCAGACATATTATAAACATGTTTTGGACACCTAAAAACATGTCACGGACATCTAAAAACATGTCGCGGACATCTAAAAACATGTCGCGGACATATTATAAACATGTCGCGGACATGTTTTTTCGTTTTAGATATAGACGATAAAAGAAATAAAAAAAGTCGCTTGATATATTCATTTTTTTATAGCGCCTCAAAAAATCAACCGAAACCATCGATAAATTGAAAATAAAATTTTATTTGAAAACCGTTTGTATATTATTGAGAAAAAGTGTACTTTTGCGCACAGTTAAAGATTATCGGTAAGTTTGCAGACAATATTATAATCGGCAAGGATAAACAAAGAAGCCGATAACCGAAAGTAGAGGCAAAGTTTAAAAGATTGACGATAATCTCAATATAAAATATAAAAGAAATGGAAATGTTTATTTTAATTTTTCTTATTATTGCATTGATAATTGGCGTGGGACTGTTTTTTATCGCACGACTGATATATATACATTATTATAAAAACAAAATCAATATGGAAGCATCCAAAACAAAATTCACGCAGTCGTACACGTTTAAGGGAATTACGATTGGCATACTGATTCTGATTTTGCTTATTCCGAGCACGATGATTCAGAATTTGATTGAGGAACGACAGGAGCGTAGCCGCGAAACCGTTCAGAAAATTAGCGACAAATGGAGTCGTTCGCAAACGCTGTGTGCGCCGCTGTTGCTTGTTCCCTACACTACTGCCAAACTTGACAGCGACAAAAAGCGCTATTACGAGGAACATACGCTTTATATTACACCCAAAGAATTGAAAATAACCGCTTCGCTAATACCGGAAGAACGGCATTACGGCATTTACAAGGCAATTCTTTACAAGAGCGACATTCATTTTGAAGGTAATTTTTCAGAACTTTCCAATCTAAAAATTGACAACAGCGAAATTCATTTTGACAAAGCCCAAATTGCCATTGGCGTAACGGATTTGAGAGGCGTAACGCAAAATCCCAACTTTAAAATTGGAGACAAAATACTCGAAGCAACTGTGGGAGTGGTAAGTTTGTTTTCAATTTTAGAGAATATTGTTGTGGAAGATATAAGCAAATATGGTTCG
>JAISDH010000179.1 GCA_031264975.1 Bacteroidales bacterium | reverse complement strand
AGAATATGAATCAACGCTTTTAGATTTATAGTTTATAAATTCTATGTCATATACTTTTAATTACGTAGCTGCAAAGGTATCATTTTTATCACTACTATCCGATAAAAAAAACAAAAAAGCGAACAAGTAGAGAAGTAGGCAAGTAAACAAGTGGATGAGTTTTTGCTTGCGTCTTGTCTCCATTCGCTCCTTCATTGTTTGTTCCTCGTGGCTTGCCTGCCTGTTGCTTGTTGCCTGCCTGCTTGTTGCTTGCGACCCTTATTTCAAGCGTTTGAAAATTTTTTATAGTATCTTGCGTTTATTCAAAAAAATTCGAGTATATTTGCAACTTCAAAAAAAAAGAGTAATAACTCATGAATATCAAAAAGTTTCATAAGGAACATCGAATATTATCCACTCTAATTATTATGTTATTGACAAGTATTATAGTTATATTTATTATCAGTTGGTTGACGCGGTATATCACTTTTCATGGGAAAGAATATGAACTCCCTGATTTTACCGGATTCGATATGAAACAGATAGAACAATATAATCAGGAAGAAAATATATATGGATATAAATTTGTAATCAATGATTCCATATTTGTGCCGGACAAAAAGGGCGGAACCGTCTTGTCGCAAGACCCTGCGCCCAAAAGTAAAGTAAAAAAGGGACGAAAAGTATATCTTTCAATTGTAGTTCTTTCCAGACCAAATGTAGAGATGCCTAATTTGGTAGACTTATCGCTTAGACAGGCAGAAAATATGTTGCACTCAAACGATTTACAACTTGGTCAGGTAATTTATAAAGCAAGCAAATATCCCAATGCCGTATTGGAACAACGCTATAAAGGACGCGTCGTTTCGGCAGGGAGTTTGGTTCCTTATCAATCAACAATCACGCTTATTGTCGGGAAAGAACCGCTTATGGGAGAAGAATTTGAAGAAGATGAAACGATTTCCTCAGAGCAATAAAAATAGAAAAAGTTGGGTAGAAATAAAATAGAGAAATTTGCAGAGAATAAAACATTTCCAAATTTTTTCCAACCGGATTATGGCAGTATCAAGGTAAAAGATTTCTTTTTGAAAGGAAATTGGAGGAGCGGTTTTTTTAAAAACAATCATCCTGTTGTTTTGGAGTTAGGTTGTGGAAAAGGAGAATATACGGTGGCGTTGGCGAGAAAATATCCGACTATGAATTTTATAGGTATTGACAGAAAAGGAGCAAGAATGTGGCACGGGTGCAAAACATCTGTCGAACAGAACATGAAGAATGTTGCTTTTTTGCGTATACCTGTCAATCATATCATTCATTATTTTGGCAAAAATGAAATTAATGAAATCTGGATTACTTTTCCAGACCCGCATCCCAAACATTCCAAAAGTAATAAGCGGTTAACTTCTCCTTTTTTCTTGAACAGTTACAAGGAATTGTTAATCCCCAATGGGTTTATTCATCTAAAAACAGACAGTGAATTGCTGTTTGATTACACCTTGTCGGTTATCAATGACCAAAATCATACATTAATAGATAAACAAACCGATATTTATTCTTTAGAACAGATAGATAATGGCTTAGACATTGAAACGTACTACGAAAAAATGTGGAAAGAACAAGGTTTTAAAATTCGGTATATTAAATTTCAGTTAAATCAAATGCAAAGCGTCAATTTGGTATAAACTTTGTATCACTGAAAATCACATGAAAGTTTAGTCAAAGAAATATAAAAGAAAAGTAAAAAGTATATAATGGCAAGAGAAATTAAATTTAGTTTGTTGTACAGAGACATGTGGCAATCTTCAGGAAAATATGTTCCACGTGTAGAGCAGTTGGTTCAAATAGCTCCCGTTATTATTGAAATGGGATGTTTTGCCAGAGTGGAAACAAATGGAGGCGCCTTTGAACAGGTAAATTTACTTTATGGAGAAAACCCCAATAATGCAGTTCGTCAATGGGTATCGCCCTTTAACAAGGCAGGCATACAAACGCACATGCTTGAACGTTCTTTAAACGGATTGCGCATGTACCCTGTTCCGGCGGACGTTCGTCAATTGATGCCCAAGGTAAAAAAGGCGCAAGGCGTTGATATTATGCGTTCGTTTTGTGGATTGAATGACCATAGAAACCTGAAATTATCTATTACCTCGGCAAAAGAAGCAGGAATGATATCGCAGGGTACGCTCAGTATTACTCATTCTAAAATACATACAGTGGATTATTACATGGACGTAGTGGATAAACTTGTGGAATATGGCACGGATGAGATTTGTTTAAAAGATATGGCAGGAGTAGGTCGTCCTCAATCTTTGGGTTTGCTGGTAAAAGCCATTAAAACAAAATACCCGCACATTATTGTACAGTATCATGGACATTCGGGACCTGGTTTTTCTGTGGCGTCCATGTTGGAAGTAGCAAAAGCCGGAGCAGAATATATTGACGTTGCCATGGAACCGCTTTCTTGGGGAATGGTTCATCCTGACGTCATCACTGTTCAAGCCATGTTAAAGGATGCGGGATTTTTAGTTCCGGATATCAACATGGAAGCCTATATGGAAGCGCGTCGTCTGACACAAACATTTATTGACGACTTTTTGGGTGATTTCATAGACCCGCATAACAAAATCATGACCTCTTTATTGGTAGGATGCGGTTTGCCGGGAGGTATGATGGGTTCCATGATGGCAGACTTAAAAGGAATGCACGGCGCAATCAACAACGCTTTACGACAACATAATAAACCGGAAGTTTCTTTGGAAAATCTATTGGTTCAGTTGTTTCAGGAAGTAGAATATGTTTGGCCAAAACTTGGATATCCTCCTTTGGTAACGCCTTTCAGTCAATATGTAAAGAATATTGCATTGATGAATATCTTCACAATGGCAAAAGGAGAAGCAAGGTTTTCCATGATAGATAAAGACAGTTGGAACATGATTCTGGGCAAAATGGGAAAATTACCCGGAGAACTTGCGCCCGAAATTGTTGAACTTGCAAAGAAAAACAATCTGGAATTTTATACGGACATACCCCAAGACGCTTATCCCAATCAGTTGGAAGAATATCGTAAGGAAATGAAAGATAATGGCTGGGATGTTGGTCAGGACGAAGAAGAACTTTTTGAACTTGGCATGCACGACCGGCAATATCGCGATTATAAAACAGGTATTGCGAAAAAACGGTTTGAAGAAGAATTAGTCAAGGTTCGAGCGGAAAAAATGGCAGCATCCACTCCTGTCGTACTGACAAAAGAGCAGCAGGAAGAAAAGATATTAGCATATATAAATGGAAAACACCCCAATGCAAAACCCATTGTAGCGCCTTCTTCGGGAAGGTTGATGTGGGAAGTGGATTTTGAAAACAAATCTACCTCTCCTTCTCCCGGAACAGCATATAAGGAAAAAGATATTGTTGCGCACATACAGGCATATTACGGAATTGACGACGTTTTGAGCGCTTATAATGGAAAACTGATTGATACGGCGGTCAAGCAGGGTACAATGGTTAAAAAGGGTGAGATTCTGGGTTGGATGGAGTAGTAATTTCCGGTTGGTTTTCAGATAAATTATTCATTTGTTATGAAAGATTTAATCACAAAGGTAGAACTTTCTACGGATAAACCGTCTCGGTATGAGGAAATGTTGTCTGCAATAGAGGCGATAACGGAGAATGAAAGTAATCAGATTACAAATCTGGCAAATATTACAGCCGTTATCAATGTTTTTTTCAACTTTTTATGGACGGGGTTTTACCTCGTGGAAGGCGATGAATTGGTATTGGGACCTTTTCAAGGCGCGCCTGCCTGTACTCGCATACGCTATGGGAAAGGGGTATGCGGCACGGCATGGAAAGAGCAAAAAACAATCATTGTCGCAAATGTGGAACAATTTCCGGGACATATTGCTTGCGATTCCAAGTCTAAGTCCGAAATTGTTGTTCCGATTTTTGCTCATGGAAAAGTTTCTATGGTTTTAGATATAGACAGTGAAAAACTAAATACATTCGACGAAACCGACCAATATTATCTGGAAAAAATTAAAGTGTAAAAGGACGAAAGGGCGAAGGGACGAAAGGACGAAAGGGCGAAAGGGCGAAGGGACGAAGGGACGAAAGGTAAAAGGGGTAGGGGGCGAAATGGCGAAAGGGAGGCAAGCCACGAGAAAGTAAATCGTGATTAACGGTTAGTGATTAGTATACAAATGAACGAATAGAGTATTTGTTT
>JAISDH010000150.1 GCA_031264975.1 Bacteroidales bacterium | reverse complement strand
CAACGGCATACTGAAGGCAGACATTTTCTTCGGCAGGAACGTCGACAAACGATGTTTTCTCCATATCGGTGGCGCCTTTAAGCAGTATCCTGATATCTACGCCGGCAACCGATATCGGAAGCAGCCCTACGGGTGTAAGAACGGAAAAGCGTCCTCCAATGTCGTCGGGGATAACAAACGTTCTGTAACCCTCCTGTTCGGACAATTTGCGCAATGCTCCGCGCGACTGGTCGGTTATCGCGACAATTCTCTCTTTGGCGCCTTCCTTGCCGTACTTCTGTTCGATATGCTGCTTGATAATCCTGAAAGCGACAGCCGGTTCTGTTGTAGTCCCCGATTTTGAGATAACAATACACGAAACTCTTTTGTTTTCAATAAAATCAAGCATTTCAGCCAGATAATCTTCGTCCAGGTGATGTCCTGCAAAAATGATTTTCGGCTTACCGTTATCGGTATATGCGTCAAAACTTGAATTTAACGATTCAATAACAGCTTTTGCGCCCAAATAAGACCCGCCTATTCCCGTCACAATCACAACGTCCGAAATTTCTTTCAGATTTTGGGAAACCGCTTCTATTTCGGAAATATCGGATTCGTTAACCGATAATGGTAAACTTACCCATCCGAGAAAATCATTTCCCTTGCCTGTTTTTTCATAGAGCGACTTATTTGCCGCCATAGCCTTTTCGACGAGGCTTTTTTCAGTGTTTTTATCAACGAATGGAGCTATACCATCCACATTTAAACGAATATCCATGTCAAAATCAATTTACTATTGAGGCGCAAACATACGCAAAAATTTTTAATAGCTAATATTTTTTGACAGGATAGCCTTTTTTCCATACTAAAAAAGGTTGTTTGTGTCAAACAACCTTTTTCTTCAATCAATTATTAAAATTATATTATTATTACGTAAGTCTATTTCTTTTTACTTCTTTTATTTCCTGCTATTTTGTTTTCTCCGCCCAAACTGCTCATGGCACATCTGAAACCTATATCCCATTGTGCTTTATCCTGATCCAGAAATCTTCTTGTAGCCGGGCGCAACCAATACGGGCGGTCTAAAAATCCTCCTCCCTTATAAACTCTTGACTTGTCGGTTACCAAAGTCGCCATATTATCCTGATGTTCTCCGTTTCCCTGGAAATATACCCTGTTTGAATTGGCAACGGTATCCGGTTTTTCCTGTTCTCCGGCTTCGCCATAAAATATGGAAGAACCTAAATCGCCATCCTTATAGTTTCTGTTATCTCCTACGCGATAGTTATACCTGTTGACAAATCCGACAGTATCGTACCTCATTCTTCCCAAAGAATCCTTTGGCAGGACTACTCCTTCGGCGTCTCTTGCCAAATCCATGAAAACATTACCTCTAAACGGATTGAACTCTTCAACATCGTTAAATGACATTGGACGATATATATCTGCAACCCATTCGTTAACGTTTCCAACCATATCATACAGACCAAAATCATTAGGCGGATATGAACGAACCGGTTCGGGTATGGCAGCTCCGTCATTTTGTCTTCCACCGGCAACGCCTGCAAGGTCTCCGCGTCCTCTCTGGAAGTTAGCCATCATCATACCTCTTCTTTTCTTACTCGGATCCCTGACATTCGAACCATCCCAGGCATATACCCGTCTTTCGACAGTTCTTTCGTCCGTCGTAACGCCAATTTCGGCTCTTGCCGCATATTCAAATTCCGCTTCGGTAGGGAGGCGATATTTCGGGAACAAAATACCGTCCTCATATTTAATCGGACGAGCTTCTTTCGTAACGATATTTTTCGGCTGCTTCCTTTCGTTCATTTCAGCCTCATACTGACCGGCAATAAATGCGTCGCTGTTAAAATTTTCACCATCGCGCTGATCGGCAATATTTGATGTTATCATTCCGCGTTTGATGAGTTCCGCCTCGTTTACCCTGTCCGTCCGCCATAGACAATAATCGTTTGCCTGCAACCATGTTACGCCCACAACCGGATAATCGTTATATGCCGGGTAACGAAAATATGTCTGTACATAAGGTTCATTGTAAGCCAGGGGCCTGCGCCAAACCAAAGTATCAGGCAATGCGTTTTTCACCACGTTCGGAAAACTTACCAGCACGCTTTCCAGCCAGAATATATAATCTCTGTAATGCTGGTTTGTTACCTCTGTTTCATCCATATAATACGAATCCACAGTTGCTCTTCTGGAAAGGTTGTCCCATTCACGAGCAATATCATCAGCTATTTGCCCCATGATAAAGGCTCCTCCATTAATAAATACCAATCCCGGAGCAATTTTCTCCTTATTGGGTTTAACACGCTCTACTCCGCCATATTTGGCGTCATTATACTTCCAACCTGTCTTTTCCGACACTTCTTTTTTCCAGAAACATCCGGACAAAACAGCGGATAAACACAAACATACCAAGAATTTAGACCTCATATCATCTACGTTTTATTATATCAATTACGATGCAAAACTAATAATAAAATTTCATTCACTTATTCTGTAAACTAAATTTCACTTAATAATATTCTATTTAACATTTTTTAACCGTTTTAAAACAAAAAAATCTAAAAAAACTGTCATAATTCTATAAAATATCACGCCGCAAAAGTAATATATTTTTTCAAATCAATGGAGTTTTTAGTGGACTATCATATTTGCGGCAATGTTTACAGGCAAGATAAACGCGCAGAACGCTAATACGGAACGTCAGACTTGAGCGAAGAGGGTAACTGCGTTTTTTATTACAGTAAGCATGCAGGCAAAATATGTAAAAATGAGTACAGGCTATAAACAGTAAAAAAGACCTGTATGATTTTTTCCCCAAGTTTGTATTAAAAAAAATATTACTTTTACGCTCTAAATATTAAATGGATATTAATTAAAAAAATATGTTAATGATATGAAAATAAATCGTATAGTAATTGTGGCGCTTTTCTGCATATTTGCATCTGCAAATACTTATGCAAAGAAAATCCCTGTTCCCGAAATCTTGAAAGGACACAAAGATAAGGTTTTGTTTACAAAATTAAAAGACAAAGTGACAATTACGCCTTTGTTTAACGGTAAAGATCTCGACGGATGGTATACCTTTTCAAAGCATGGAGTAAATAATGACGTCGAAAAGGCTTTCAAAGTCGAAAACGGGATTATTCACCTTGATGGAGAAAGCATGGGATATCTCTGTACCAAAGATTCTTACAGGAACTACTACCTTCGCGTAGTTTTTCGCTGGGGCGAGAAAAAATATCCTCCCCGCCAAAACAGTCGGCGCGACAGCGGAGTACTTTATCATTTTCCCAATACGGCAAAAGATGAAGTCTGGCCCAAATCCATTGAATGTCAGATTCAGGAAGAAGATTGCGGAGATTACTGGTGCGTAGGGGGAGCTACCGCCGATTCGCCCAATCAAAAAATTGATAACCGTATTGTTCGTACCGCCAATTTTGAAAATCCGGGACAGGAATGGAATACCATTGAAGTTATCTGTATTGATAATAAATCGGAGCATTATGTGAACGGACATTTGGTAAATCATGCCGAAAATCTTAGCCTTTCCGAAGGTAAAATTCTATTGCAACTTGAAGGCGCTGAAATCTTTTATAAGACAGTAGAATTATTACCATTAAAATAATCTGTTATAATATATATAGGTATGGAAGTTATTAAAATCGAAGACATCAGTAAAATCTATCAGGTAGGCAATCAGGAAGTAAGAGCTTTAGACGGAGTTTCGCTATCTATCAATCATAATGAGTATGTTGCTATTATGGGTCCCTCAGGTTCGGGAAAATCGACACTGATGAACATGCTGGGATGTCTGGATACTCCTACAAAAGGCAAATACATTCTCAATCAGATAGACGTCAGCGAGATGGAGGATAATGCTCTGGCGGAAGTAAGAAACAAGGAAATAGGTTTTGTATTTCAGACTTTTAACCTGCTTCCACGTTATTCTACCCTCGAAAATGTCTGTTTGCCACTGATATATGCCGGAGTACAAAAACACGAAAGAATCAAGCGCGGTCTGGAAGTCCTGGTAAATGTAGATTTGGATAACCGCAAAGACCATAAGCCAAACGAATTGTCGGGAGGACAACGGCAACGCGTATCTATCGCAAGAGCCTTGATAAACAATCCGTCCATAATTCTGGCTGATGAGCCAACCGGAAACCTTGATTCCAAAACTTCGATTGACATTATGCATATTTTCGAAGAAATATATATCAAAGGAAATACGATAATCGTTGTTACTCACGAAGAAGAAATTGCATCGTATGCCCGTAGAATTATCCGCCTGAGAGACGGGAAAGTTGAAAAAGACGAAATCAACAGTAAACCTACTTTGGAAATAAATTAGGGGAAAAAATAGAGACTACCACGGGGATAGTCTCATATTTGGTCACAACAAATGCATAGAAATTATTATATGAGTATCAATATTAACATGTAATAATTTACGGTGCAAAGTAACGGCTATTGTTTTGAGCGTACAATAACTATTTCATGGTATTTTTACTTCGCAATATCATATATAATAGTAATACGGGATAAGCGTATTTTGTCAAAAACCGGATGTATATATCAAATAACCAGCAGTATGACGGATACTTTTAAAATCATGATTTTTCTCGAATTTTTCAGCGTTTTTTTGACTTTTTTGAAGAAAAATCTTTAAATATTCTGTTTTTTTGAACTTTTTCCGATTTTTTAACTCCCTGCATGACAATTATTTTAAAATTTTTTTTGATTATTATGCGTTTTGTATTAAAAAAATTCATACCTTTGGGGCGATATCTTAATATTTTGAAAATGTAATATTTAAATAAAAAAAATTATGGGACGTCCTGTTACTTTGTACACACTTCAATGGGGAGATCTCTCCCTCGAAACAGTTTGTCAGAAAGCAAAAGCTTTTGGTTATGACGGTCTTGAACTGGGAATACCGGTTCATTTGGATGTAAGACAAACCGAGCCTGCCTATTATCAAGGCATTCGGGATTTGCTGAAAAAGTATGACCTGAAACTGTTTACCATTTCTTCACACCTTATCGGTCAGGCGGTATGCGACAATATCGACCCTCGCCGTCATAAGGAAATTTTGCCCGATTATATTTGGGGCGACGGCGATCCGGAAGGAGTACGTCAGCGTGCTGCCGAATCGTTGATTCAGAGCGCTCATGCAGCAAAAGCTCTGGGTATTGACACAGTTGTCGGATTTACCGGCAGTTCTATCTGGCATCTTCTGTATTCGTTTCCTCCGGTATCGGACGAAATGATCGAAGAAGGATACCGCGATCTGGGACGCCGTTTCAAGCCGATTCTGGACGAATACAGCCGGCTGGGAGTCAGGTATGCTTTGGAGGTGCATCCCTCGGAAATAGCATTCGATACCTTTTCCGCCCGCCGCGCTTTGAACGCTCTTGATAACCATCCCGCTTTCGGATTTAATTACGATCCGAGCCATTTGGGATACCAGGGCGTGGATTATGTGGATTTTATCTACGAATTTTC